>DATEOW010000138.1:0-13243 GCA_035273665.1 Burkholderiales bacterium
GCACGCGGCGCTATTCCTGCTCGCTTGCGACGCCGGGGTGACACAAAGCGACGCGGATGTTTGGAATCGTCATTTAGCTGTCTCGCCAAATCGTCACGCGAGCCGTCTGGTGGTTTTGAACAAGATCGACGCGCTGTGGGATGACCTTCGCAGCGACGCGGAAATCAGCGCAGAAATCGAAACGCAGCGTCTCCATACGGCGATCACGCTGGGTTTACCGCCTTCACGAGTGCTGGCAGCGTCAGCCCAGAAAGCATTGACGGCGAAGATCAAGGGAGACGATGCACTGCTCGCGCGCAGTCGTCTCCCCGAATTGGAACGCCGGCTCGCCGACGAGCTGATCCCCGGCCGACAGAACATCATGCGCGAAGCCGTACGCAGTGATCTGGAAGATTTATTGGCCGGCACACGCGGCATTCTCAATTCACGTCTTCAAGCCGTACAGGAGCAAATCGCCGAATTGGGGTCCCTGCGCGGCCGCAACCTCGACGTGGTCGAAGGCATGATGGCGCGCGTACGCGGCGACAAGGAGAGCTTTGAGAAAACGCTGCGTCGTTTTCAGGCGGTGCGCCGAATATTCGTGCAGCACACCGACACGCTTTTCATCTCGCTGGGCATGGACGCGATCGTCGAAGAAGGCAGGCAGGTGTTGAAGAAAATGCGTCAGACGATGTTCAGCGCCGGGTTGAGCGCAGCGATGAATGAATACTTCGACGCGGTACGCGGCAAACTGTCCTCCGCAGAAGAAAAGGTCATCGATATCCAGAGCATGATGGAAGCGATGTACCGCAAGTTCAGCGAAGAGCACGGCCTGCAACTCAATACGCCGATGTCCTTTTCAATGCTCCGCTATCAGAAGGAATTCGATCGACTGGAACGCAACTTCCATACGCACTTCGATACCGCTGTGACGATGTTGACGACAGAAAAGCTCACGCTGATGCAGAAATTTTTCGAAACGCTCGTGAGCCAAGTCCGGCGCCTCTACGAATTTGCCAATCGGGACGTCGACGCTTGGTTGCGGGCGATCCTTGCCCCGATGGAGACGCAGGTCCACGAACGCCAGCTGCAATTAAGAAGGCGGCTCGACTCGATCAAGAGAATCCACCGAGCGACTGATCAGCTCGAAGCGCGCATTACGGAATTGGAGCAGATGCAGTCGGATTTGGGGGCGCAGATGGCCGCCATTGGCTGTATCGCGGGCGACATGACCCGGGTACTCGAAACGCAAGAAATGCCGCTGGCCTTTGCAGCTTGAGGGTTTAGCCGCTCTTCACTTTGGCCTTTAGTCGCGCCGCGACTGCGGGGTGCACAAATTGCGATACGTCGCCACCGAGCACCGCGATTTCACGCACGATCGTCGCCGAAACAAATTGATATTGATCCGATGGCGTGAGGAAGACAGTTTCCACATCCGGAATAAGTGTTCGATTCATTCCCGCCATCTGAAACTCGTATTCAAAATCGGAGACGGCACGCAGGCCCCGGATGATGATCCGCGCCTGCTGTTCCAAGAGAAAATCCCGCAAGAGTCCAGCGAAGCTCGTGACCTCGACATTGGGGTGAGGTGACAGTACTTCGCGGGCCATCGCGACGCGCTCGTCGAGCGTGAAAAAGGGTTGCTTCCCCCGGCTATCGGCCACGCCGACGACGACGCCGGTAAAAAGGCGAGAGGCACGGCGCACAAGATCTTCGTGGCCTCGTGTCAGCGGGTCGAAAGTCCCGGGGTAAACCGCTCTATTCATATTGTTCGTCCGCCGCGTATTGGAAGAGATAAAAGTAAACGCCGCCTGCTCGACCCGATTTCAAAACTTGCCAGCCCGGTTGCGCCGCAATGGCACGATCGTTTTCAGCATATACGAGCGCCCCGGCCGCAAGACGAGCGGGCAATAAAGGCCAAACCTGTTTCAACAACTCGCTGCCATACGGCGGATCGACGAAAACGATGTCGTACTGCTCATGATCGGCGCGTAGGAATTCTAGCGCATCGGCACGTAGCAACCGCAAATGTTGCCCAGCATCGAGCTTCTCGGCGTTACGTTGCAACGATCGATAGACAACCGCCGCTTTCTCCACCATGCAAAGCTTCATCGCGTTGCGCGAAAGCGCCTCGAAACCGAGCCCCCCGGCGCCCGCGAACAAATCAAGGCAACGTTTGCCGCTGAGGTCCTGATCTAACCAATTAAATAGGGTCTCCCGCACGCGGTCCGGCGTCGGCCGCAAGCCCTCGGCAGGCGGAAACTCGATGATGCGGCTACGCCATCGGCCACCGATGATCCGAATGCGGTTCGACGTTGATATAGGCATAAAGACCGGCGGCTAAATTGCATCTGTTAAAATCCTTGCGCATATTAGCCTCCCTTTACGCGCAGTTCAGTGCAATCGAGCATGTTCGGCTTCCTCAAGAAAAAATCCGATTCGACCTTACCGCCTTCCGGGCCAACGCCCGCTTCAGAGGGCGCACAGGAAGCATCCTGGTACGACCGACTCAAGCAGGGCTTAAGTAAAACCGGCGCTCAGCTCAGTGGCTTGTTCGGTGGTAGTCGCATCGACGACGCGTTGTTCGAAGAGTTGGAGTCCGCGCTACTTTGCGCCGACACTGGGTTGGAGGCGACGCAGTTTCTCTTGGCACAGTTGCGCGCTCGGGTCCGCAAAGACAAGTTGGAGACGCCGGCGCAACTGAGGGAAGCCTTAATCGATGAGTTAAGCAAATTGCTTGAGCCTTTGGAAACGGAATTGGATGCGCATGGCGCTAAGCCCTTCGTCGTTATGATTGCCGGCGTGAATGGCGCAGGTAAAACAACGTCCATCGGCAAACTTGCCAAACTTTTTCAGAGAGAAGATCTCTCCGTGCTACTCGCGGCCGGCGACACGTTTAGAGCTGCCGCACGCGAACAATTGGCCATCTGGGGAGAACGCAATAACGTCGCTGTGATCACACAACAAGGCGGTGACCCCGCAGCGGTCATTTACGACGCGATACGGGCCGCCCAAGCCCGCGCAACGGATGTAGTGATCGCCGACACGGCAGGGCGCCTACCGACGCAACTGCATCTAATGGAAGAACTAAAAAAAATCCGACGTGTGATTGCGAAAGCCGATGCGACAGCGCCGCACGCAGTGTGGCTCGTGATAGACGCGAACACAGGCCAGAATGCCTTGAATCAGGTGAAGGCTTTCGACGACGCCCTTGGCTTGACCGGGCTGATTCTCACGAAACTCGATGGCAGCGCAAAGGGTGGGGTGGTGGCTGCGATCGCACGCATCCGCCCTATCCCACTCTTGTTTATCGGCGTGGGTGAAGGTGTAGATGATCTACGCCCCTTTGCTGCGCGCGATTTTGCCAAAGCTTTGCTGGACGCATGAGCATCACGTGAGCGTCATCCGGTTCAACCACGTCAGTAAACGTTATCCTGGCGGCTATCCCGGCGTGCATGATCTCTCGCTCGATATTGAGGCCGGCGAAATGCTTTTTGTGACCGGCCACTCAGGTGCAGGCAAAAGCACTTTACTCAAACTCATCGCTCTCATCGAGCGCCCTACCTCCGGCACGTTATTGGTCAATGGCCAGAACGTCGGGGTCATGCGTTCGGCGGCAATTCCGTTCATGCGCCGCAATCTCGGCATTATTTTCCAAGACCAAAAACTCCTGTACGACCGGAGCGTATTCGACAACGTTCTGTTACCGCTGCAGGTATGCGGCCATCCGCCTCGCGAAGCTTTGAAGCGTGCGCGAGCCGCTTTGGACAAAGTGGGGCTGCTCGAACGAGATAAAGCGAATCCCATTGCCTTGTCGGGCGGCGAGCAGCAACGCTTATGCATCGCACGAGCAATCGTCCACCGCCCGAGCATTCTTATTGCCGATGAACCGACTGCTAATCTGGATGGGGATACGGCCGGCCAAGTGATGGATATTTTCAAGTCCTTCCATCAAGTCGGCGTGACCGTACTGGTCGCCACACATGACCTCGGTCTCGTCTCTCGCTACGCGAGCCGAACAGTTCATCTTGACCAAGGCAAGCTCGCCGCATGAAAGCCTGGCTTCGTCATCACAGTCGAAGCTTGAAGGGGGCTTTGCTGCGTTTTGCCCGAGCACCATTCGCGACCTTGCTGAACGCTTTCGCCATCGCCTTGAGCTTGGCCCTCCCGCTTTGCGCATATATCGTTGTGTTCAATCTGCAAAGCCTCTCCGGTCATGCGTCGGACAAGGCGCCCCAATTGAACGTCTTCTTGCAGCCTGATTCCGGCGTCTCGGCGCAACGCGCATTGGAGAACACGATCCGGGAATCGCCCGCGGTGCGCGAACTGCGGTTCATTAGCAAGGAAGAGGCTTTAAAGGCGTTGAAACGCGACGGCGAAATGGCGGAGATCGCAGCGCTCCTGCAAACAAATCCCCTGCCGGACGCCTTCGTGGCGGAATTGCGGCCCGAGGCCGCCCGCGAGGCAGAGTTGCTCACTGCTCAGCTTCGAGCCCACAAGGCGGTGGCAAAGGTTCAACTGGATACGGAGTGGTTGCAGCGCCTGCAAATGATTTTGAGCCTCGGCAAACTTGCGATTGGCCTCTTGGCGGGATTGCTCGCCCTTGCCCTGGTCGCGGTGACTTTCAATACCGTCCGTATGCAGATACTCACCCAGCGCACGGAAATCGAAGTCAGCCTGCTCATCGGCGCTACGAGCGCATACATTCGCCGCCCATTTTTCTATCAGGGCGCCTTGTTAGGCCTTGTTGGCGGCGGTTTGGCCCTCGCGATTGTGATTGCCGCCGGCGTCGTACTGAACCCTCAAGTAGAAGCACTTGCCCAAGCCTACGGAACCGCTTTCCGGCTGGAACTCCCGCCTGCGGTTGATCTGTTAGCGCTCATGGTGTTCTCAGGCTTCCTAGGATGGTTAGGGGCCTGGTTGTCAGTAAGTAGACACTTACATTCCTTTGCGCCGAGCTGAGATCGGTTTCGAGCGAACCGAACCTAGGATTAGCACTCTAAACGCCGGACTGCTAATATTCGCATTCAGGAGGTTTAGTCACCATATGAGTAACGCTCTGACTGTCCCTTTAAACACCCTGCCCTCGCCCGCCGCGGCGGCGAGCATTGAGCACTACATCCAGGCCGTAAATCGTCTGCCGATCTTGAGTGTCGAGCAGGAGCAAAATCTCGCCCATCGTTTCAAAGATGAAAACGACTTGGAAGCTGCTCGCCAGCTGGTGTTGTCGCATCTGCGCGTAGTGGTCGCCGTGGCGCGCGGCTACCTGGGCTACGGCCTGCCGCATGCCGATCTGATCCAGGAGGGCAATATCGGCTTGATGAAAGCCGTGAAGCGCTTCGATCCGACCCGCGGTGTCCGTCTCGTGTCTTTCGCGATCCACTGGATCAAAGCGGAGATGCATGAGTACATTCTGCGCAATTGGCGGCTGGTTCGTCTGGCCACGACCAAAGCACAGCGCAAGCTGTTCTTCAACTTGAGGAGTATGCGTTCGGGCCTCAGCACACTTAGCCCGGATGAAGTGCAGCGGATCGCAAGTGCGCTGAATGTTCGCCCGGAAGATGTAACGGAGATGGAAACGCGCATGACGGGGCAAGACATCGGCCTTGAACCTTCAAGTGACGACGAAGAAGAGAGCTTTGCGCCGATCGCTTATCTGACGGACCCGGATAACGAGCCGTCATTAGTAATCGAAAACGAAGAGCATGAGCGCCTGCGTTCGGAAGGATTGGGTACTGCGCTGCAAAGCCTCGACCCGCGAAGCCGCCGCATTATCGAAGCGCGTTGGTTGCGTGAAAAAGACGCAGCGACGCTGCACGATCTCGCCGCCGAATTCAAAGTTTCGGCGGAACGCATTCGCCAGATCGAAGTAAAAGCCATGCAGAAGATGCGCGGTCTGATCGGCGCAACTTAAAGCGAGATTTGCTCAAGAAAACCCGGGCTCCGCCCGGGTTTTGTATTTTCAGCTTTGAGAAAGCAGAAGCTTGATGTCCTGCACAAGCGGTTCGGGCCCTTGACCGTTGCGAACATATAAACGCACGCGGCCTTCGGGATCGAAGATGTAAGTCGCCGCGCTGTGGTCCATCGAGTAACGATCCGGCGCGCTACCGGGCACCTTCTGATAGAACACCTTGAACTCTTTTGCCGTACGCGCAATCGCCTCCGCATCTCCGGTCAAGCCCACGAAAGTCGGATCGAAAGCAGGCACATATTGCGCGAGCAATTGGGGCGTATCGCGCTCCGGATCGACAGTGATGAAAAGGACTTGGAAGCGATCGCCATCAGCGCCTAGCGCTTCTTTAACCGCTTTCATCTCGCTCAATGTCGTGGGGCAAACGTCGGGGCAATGCGTAAAGCCAAAAAAGACCGCCAAGACTTTGCCGTGATAGTCCGCGAGCGTTCGGGTCTTGCCGTTGTGATCCACCAATCGGAAATCTTTGGCGAAATCGGAACCGGTGATGTCCGTGTTCTGAAAAGCACGCTGCATCTCACAGGCGGACAGAGCAAGGACCAAGCAGCCGATTAAAAAGGCGCGCATCTCAGATCGCCCGGACGAGTAGCGGGACGTAATGATCGAATAACAATGCGGCGAAAAGCAGCGACAAATAAAGAATCGAATATCGAAAGGTTTTGCGGGCCAAGCTATCGCTGTAATGGCGGAAAAGACGTACGGCATAGGCGAGAAATATCCCGCCCAATATCAGCGCTGCGGCGAGATAGAACCATCCGCTCATGCCGACAACGAAGGGCAACAGCGTGCAAGCGAAGAGAATAAGCGTATACAAAAGCACGTGCAGGAGCGTGAAATGCCGTCCGTGGGTGACGGGCAGCATGGGCAGCCCAGCCTTTTTATATTCTTCGGTACGGTACAACGCGAGGGCCCAGAAATGGGGTGGCGTCCAGGCGAAGATAATAAGAAAGAGCAGAAGCGCCTCAGTGTTCACCTGTCCTGTCACCGCCGCCCAACCCAGGACAGGCGGCATCGCACCGGACGCCCCGCCGATCACGATGTTTTGCGGCGTCGCCGGTTTAAGCAGGATCGTATAAATCACGGCGTAACCGACGAAGGTTCCGAAGGTCAGCCACATGGTCAGAGGATTGACGAAGTCGTATAGCAGCCATAGACCCAGGCTTCCCACTGCGCCGGCGAAAAGTAGCGTTTGCGCAGAATTGACCTCTCCTCGCGGGAGCGGTCTTGCACGCGTCCGCGCCATCACCGCATCGATTTTTTGCTCGACGAGACAATTGATCGCCGCCGCCGCGCCTGCTACCAGTGCGATGCCGAAAGTCGCTGCGAGCAGAATATCTAGAGGCACGCCTCGTGCGGGCGGCGCGGCCAAAAACATTCCGATGATTGCGCAGAAAACAATCAGGGATACGACACGCGGCTTGGTCAGTTCATAGAACTGGCGAAAGCGATGCGAGACGGGAGTTGAGGCGTGGGCGGTCATACGAAGCGGAAGCGCGAAACGGCTGCCAGATGGGCGGCGTAGTTTAACACGACGTAAGTGACCAACAGGGCGGCCGCCCCCGCGTTATGTGCTGCAGCGATGGGGAGCGGCAACGAGAGAAAGACATTCAATAAACCGAGGCTGAATTGCGTCACAAGGATGATCGCGAGCAGCCAGCCCAATCGGCGCAAATCCGCAAAGCGCATCAATCGCAAGACGATGTAAAGCGATAAGACGCTAAGAATCACAGCACCCACCCGATGCATCCAATGGATTGCGACCAGCGCATTCATCGGTAACAGATCGCCTTGCGCCGTCATGCCGAGTTCGCGGAAGACGTGGAAAGCATGGTCAAAGTCCATGTCGGGCATCCAAGCACCGTGGCATGTCGGTAAATCGGTGCAGGCCAGCGCAGCGTAATTGCTGCTGACCCATCCGCCCAGCACGATCTGCACGCCGGCGGCAATCAAACCTAATAGGAGTAATGGCCTTAACCTCGCGACATGCTCGGTGGGTTTGGCCGGTTCCATGCGGATCTGACGCAATGCGTGCCACGTGAGCAAAGCCAGAATCGTCATTCCGCCGATAAGATGCAAAGTCACAATCACCGGCTTAAGCAGCATCGTGACCGTCCACATACCGAGAGCCGCCTGCAAGATCACGACTCCGACAATCAAGGTGGGTAACCAGGGCGATTGGTTCAATTCCCGCCTCTTCTTCCATGCGAGGACAGCGATGCCCAAGAGAAGAAGCCCTAAGCTGCCCGCGAGATAGCGGTGAATCATTTCTTTCCAGGCCTTGGGAAGCGAGACAGGCCCGTGTGTACCGCCTTGTGCGCTCACTGCCTCGGAAATGTGCTCCTCCGCATGGGCGGGGCTGATCTGCCCATAGCAGCCGGGCCAGTCTGGGCACCCGAGCCCTGCATCGGAAAGCCGCACAAAAGCCCCGATCACGACAACGGCGAAGGTCAAGAGCGTGGTGAAGATAACAAGCGCGCGATACATGCCTATCCGATCCGCGACACTTTGAGCAGACGCTGAATATCCTTGATCATTTTTTTCGGGTCAGCATCCGGCGGAAAGCGCAGCATGAGATTACCTAGGGGGTCCACCAGGTAGATATGGCCGCGCAGGTCAGTGGTTGCAGGAAACAGCCCCATGAACTGTGCTTGCGGTTTGCGCAGTACATACATGTCCTCATACAACGCACGCTGCTCTGGGGAGGGCATTACATCATCCTGTATCACCCAAACACGTTCGATGCGCTCCATCTCTCGACCCTGCGCCGTACGCGACTGCCGCATGTTGAAAAGCTTCGCTTCGCAAGCGCGATTGCAATCACCGCTATCAAAGTGCAGCAAAATCCATTTGCCCTTCAAGGCGTCGAGCTTGAAGGATTTGCCCTCATGTTCAAAGACGCTATCCGGCAAGGGATGCGGCTCGAGCAAGTCACCGTAATTGACGCGATCACTAGGCGGAAAAAAATTGAACGCAATCGTGGCGGCGACAAAAGGTGCGATACACACCGCTAAGATTGCAAGCAGCGTCCGCCGCGCTTTGCGTTTGTGCGAATCAGTCGCGTCGTTTGATGTGGAAAAAGACATAAAGAAAGAGCGCCAAAAAACAAAAGGAATACCATTGCAACGCGTAAATGCGGTGTTTGTCGATGCCGAAGTCCGGACGCGGCCAATCGCGAATCAATCCGTCAGCGGCATCGCTTCTTTGTTCGATCACGACCGGCTGGACCCGAAGACCGGACCATTGACGGTATTTTTGCAGTGAAAGATTCTGCCAAAGGGCGCCCTGCTCCGTTTGCTCATCCAGTTCGAGAAAACGATCGCCCGGACGCACGCCGATACCCTCCACCTCCTGAACGCCACTAGGCGTAGATACTACGGGCAACTGCGCACGCGTCGGCCCTTGCGCGACCCAACCGCGATTGACCAGCACATAGGTCTCGCTCTTCTCAATCCTCAATGGCGTGAGCAGCTGATAGCCGGCCCGTCCGTTATAAACCTTATTGTCCAAAAAAACGGCATATCGAGGGGAGTAAACGCCGCGCACGATCACCGAGCGTTGGTCGTACACCTCCGGATCTACCAACTCGGCGCCCACTACAGCCGGTGCAGCGGCGCTTTGTTCGTCATAACGCGCCTGCAATTGCGCCTTAAACGCTGCCCGATCCTGCTGCCAATTCGCCGCGGTGAGTGCGAGCGCGCAAAAAACGATCGTGGCGAGGCTAACGCGCCAGTCGGGCTTGAGGATGCGCCAGCCTTTTAATCGATCGCTATTCATGGCATTCGTAATGCTAGACTGGATACATCACTGTCGGTTCCTGCCATGCGCTATATCGTTCTTCTCTTCATCGCACTGATCTTCATTGCGCTCATCGCGGCCGGAGTTTTCCTGGTGCGCGACCGAGGCCGCACTAAGCGCACGGTCAATGCACTGACCGTCCGCATCGGATTGTCGGTCACGCTCTTCCTGATCCTCATGATCAGCTACAAAATGGGGTGGATCAAACCGCCCCTGCTGTGAGAAAAAAACGCCGCACTAGGTGCGGCGTCTTCAAGCGGATACCCTCGCGGGTCTCCTCCTCTTTATTGTTCTTGTGTCTTAGAGCCAATAGACGAGCACGAAGAGCAGCAGCCATACCACGTCAACGAAGTGCCAGTACCAAGCGACGGCTTCGAAACCGAAATGATGCTCCGGTTTGAAATGCCCCTTGAGGCAGCGGAAGAAGATCACCGTCAGCATGATCGCGCCGACCGTTACATGGAAGCCGTGGAAACCCGTCAGCATGAAGAAGGTCGAGCCGTAGATACCTGAGGTCAGCTTCAGGTTCAATTCCTGGTAGGCATGGATGTATTCGTAGATCTGGCAGCCAAGGAAGGTGAAGCCCAGCGCGATCGTCAGGAACAAGCCCAACAACAGTTGCCCGCGATGGTTTGCCTTGAGCGCGTGATGGGCCCACGTCAGCGTAACGCCGGAGGTCAGCAAGAGTAAGGTATTGAGTGCGGGCAGACCCCAGGGATCCATCGAGGTGAAGCCGTCGCTGCGGCCCGGGCCGATGCTCGGCCACCCAGAAGAGAAGTCCGGCCACAATAGCTTGCTCTCAATGCTGCCCAAGTCAGGTACGGAGTAGACACGCGCCCAGAACAAGGCACCGAAGAAGGCGGCAAAAAACATCACTTCGGAAAAGATGAACCAGCTCATGCCCCAGCGGAAGCTCACATCGACATTCTTGCCGTAACTACCGCCTTCCGATTCGCCGATCACGGTGCCGAACCACCCGAACATCATGTAGACCAGTCCGAGGAAACCGGCGAGCAATACCCACCGCCCTACGTCGGCATCGTTGATCCACAAGGCGGCGCCCGTCGCCATTAAGAAAAGCGAAATCGAGCCGACGATGGGCCATTTTGAAGGCTCGGGCACGTAGTACTTCGCCGAAGTGTTGAGCATTTCTTCTCCCTAACTAAGTCGCCGCCTGGCTGATCACCAGACGCACAATCAAAACCAGTGTGAGGACGAACAACACGCCACCCACGATTCCCGCGATCACCACTTGCTTCAAGGTCAAGCGAGCGATGTCGGCTTCATGTTCCTTGCGCCGCCTGATCCCAAAAAAAGACCAGAACACCGTCTTCGCCACTGTGAACACTCCCGTTTTTTTTGCGGGCGCTTTCTGCGGCTCGGTCACTTCACAACCCCGCCGTCTTCTTCACTTCGAAGAAGGTATAGGACAAGGTCACGTTCACTACATCATCGGGCAAACTTGTGTCCACAATGAACACCACCGGCATCTCACGTACTTCGCCCGGACCCAAGGTCTGCTGCGTAAAGCAAAAACAATCCAGCTTGCGGAAATGCAAGCTTGCAACCTGTGGCCCGAAACTCGGAATAGCCTGCCCCGTCAGTTCACGGTCCTGCGTGTTTCGCACTTCATACATCACCGTCGTCAATTCGCCGGGATGCACTTCGATATGCCGCTGCTTGGGCGTGAAGGTCCACGCCAACCCGCGCGTATTCGAATCGAACTCGATGCTGATGTTGCGGGACCGGTCGACCTGCGTATTAACCGGTGCTTCCGATTTTTTGACCACCGCACGAATGCCGGTCAGTTCGCAAATCTTCTCGTAGAACGGCACCAGCAAAAAGCCGAAACCGAACATCCCTACCGCAACAACAAACAGTTTCTTCATCAGCCGCTTGTTATCACGCGCGGCGTTGTCTTGATCTGTCATTTAAGCCAATACTTCGCCACCACTGCTCCGAAGAACACGGCGGCGATGATGAGCAGAAATAAGGCGGTCTTTGTATTTTTTGACAATGCCCTTCTCCTGCTCGGTCAATCCCTGTTAGGTGCGCTTACTTGACGACGGGTGGGTCCTCAAAGCTGTGATAAGGCGCCGGTGAGGGCAGATGCGTCCACTCCAGGGTATCGGCACCTTCCCACGGGCGGCCTCCCGCCGGTGCGCCATGACCGCGCACGTTCTTCAATACGATGTAGAGGAACAACAACTGCGATAAACCGAAACCAAAGGCGCCGATCGACGCGAGCATGTTGTAGTCGGCGAACTGTGGTGCGTAATCGGGAATCCGGCGCGGCATCCCTGCCATTCCCAGGAAGTGCATCGGGAAGAAGGTGATATTGAAGAAAATCAACGACAGCCAAAAATGCCATTTCCCCAGCGTTTCGTCATACATGCGGCCGGTCCATTTCGGAATCCAGAAATAGACGCCGGCGAACATGGCGAAGAGCGAGCCTGCGACCAGCACATAGTGGAAATGCGCGACGACGTAATAGGTATCCTGGAACTGGATGTCGACCGGTGCGATCGCGAGAATCAAACCGGTGAAGCCGCCCAGTGAGAACACGAACAGGAAGCCGACCGCGAAGAGCATTGGCGTCTCGAACGTCATCGAGCCCTTCCACATCGTGGCGAGCCAGTTGAACACCTTCACGCCGGTCGGCACCGCAATCAACACGGTCGCGTACATGAAGAACAGCACGCCCGTCGCCGGCATGCCCACGGTGAACATGTGATGCGCCCAGACGATGAAGGACAGTATCGCGATCGACGAAGTCGCGTACACCATCGAGCTGTAGCCAAATAGCGGCTTGCGTGCGAAGGCCGGGATGACCTGCGACACAATGCCGAAGGCCGGCAAAATCATGATGTAGACCTCGGGGTGACCGAAGAACCAGAAGATGTGCTGGTACATCACCGGGTCGCCGCCGCCGGCGGCGTTGAAGAAGGAAGTGCCGAAGTGGCGATCGGTCAGCGTCATGGTGATCGCGCCGGCCAGTACAGGCATCACGGCGATGAGCAGATAGGCGGTGATCAGCCAGGTCCACACGAACAGCGGCATTTTCATCAGCGTCATGCCGGGCGCGCGCATGTTCAGCACCGTGACGACGATGTTGATCGAACCCATGATCGACGAGGCGCCCATGATGTGCAGTGCGAAAATCGCGAGGTCCATGCCGGGTCCCATTTGCGTCGACAGCGGCGCATAGAGCGTCCAGCCCGCGGCGGTCGCGCCGCCGGGCACGAAGAAGCTGATGACGAGCAGCGAAGCGGCCGCGGGCAACAACCAGAAGCTCCAGTTGTTCATCCGCGCAAACGCCATGTCGGGCGCGCCGATCATCATCGGAATCTGCCAGTTCGCGAAACCGACGAAGGCGGGCATGATGGCGCCGAACACCATGATCAAGCCGTGCATGGTGGTGAGCTGGTTGAAGAACTCCGGATTCCATACCTGCATGCCGGGCATGAACAATTCGGCGCGGATGCCCAGCGCCAGAAC
>DATEOW010000139.1:0-7972 GCA_035273665.1 Burkholderiales bacterium
CGGGCGCTTCCAACACCGTTCTACTGATTCAGGAAACCGGGATCGCGGAAATCCTTGTGAACGCACAAAACGCCTGGGTGCTTTGCGATCACATCGAGGCCCAGCGCCTTGTCGACGAAGCGCTGCCCTCTGGGTTCGAACTGCATGTCTCGCCCTGGATGGAGCCCGATCGACGAGAGACATTCGTTCGCGAGCATAGCGAGAATAGGAAAGTCCTGAGCGATCGGGCGGCGGGTCAAAACGAGGCCGCTTTGCCTCCGGCGCTGGTGACCGAAAGATACGTGCTCAGTGAAACGGAGCAACATCGTTTTCGGCGCATTGGCCGCCTGGCCGCCGAAGCGATGGGCGAAGTCCTGCAAGCGGCAAAACCGGAATGGACCGAGTATCAGCTTGCCGGCGCAGGTGCCGAGGCCCTGTGGCAACGCGGCCTCCATCCCGCTCTAACGCTCGCCGCAGGCAGTCGACGCTTGCCGCTGTATCGGCATCCGACACCAACCGGGGAAAAACTCGGTTCGACCGCAATGCTGGTGTTTTGCGCTCGGGGCGATGGTCTGATCGCCAACCTCACGCGCTTCGTCCGTTTTGAACAAGCGACGGCGCAAGAGAACACCCGCCATCAGCAGATCCGTGACATAGAAGGTGCAGCCTTGGACAGATGCAAGAGCGGGATTGTGCTGGCCGAGGTTTATCAAACCTTGTCTTCTGCATATCGCGCGCACGGATATCCGGACGCGCTCTTGCAACATCATCAAGGCGGGCTCGCCGGTTATCTCGCACGCGAGGCGTTGCTCATGCCGCAGTCGCAAACTGCACTGCGAGCCGGCATGGCAATCGCGCTGAATCCTTCTTTACCCGGCGCGAAAATTGAAGACACCTTTATTTTGGAACCCTCTGGCGCGCTCACGAATCTGACCTTGGATGACTCTTGGCCAAGCGAAACGGTGCGCGGACGCAAGCGGCCCTTGCCCATGGAGCGGTGGTGAAACGATACGCGGACGTTTTCTCTTCCACGCCCGTCGCCGTGGCGGACGCGCCCGGTCGCGTCAACCTGCTCGGCGAGCATACGGACTACAACGATGGTTTTGTTTTGCCGACGGCGATTCCGCAACGCACACAGATTACGGTAGGCCTCGCGGCGGGGGATAGTTTCACGGTCTATGCCTCGGACCTGGATGAAAGCGCAAGCTTCAGGCGGGGCTCGCCACCGACCAAACATTTCGCTAGTTATGTTTACGGCTGCGTAGATTTACTACTCAAGCAGGGCGTTCACATTCCCGCCCTCGACATCTATGTCCATTCCGACGTACCGATCGGTCTCGGGCTCTCCTCGAGCGCTGCGCTAGAGGTCGCCACGCTTCGCGTGTTGAACCAATGGCTCTCCATCGGCTTGGATGCCGTGACCATCGCACGGCTCGCCCAACAGGCCGAAATTCAATACGCCAAGGTCAACTGCGGAATCATGGATCAAATGGCCTCGAGCCTGGCGGACGCGGAGCATATGTTATTCATTGACACACGCAGCCTCGCTACGGCGCTTCTTCCTTTACCGCCCGATTGCGAAGTGGTGGTCATCGACTCCGGGATCGCACGCTCGCTCAGCGAGAGTAAATACAACGAGCGACGCAGCGAATGCGAAGCCGCTGCAAATATGCTTGGCGTGATTGCCTTGCGGGATATTCCCGATCCCGCGCTCGTCGAAAGCCTGCCTGAACCGCTCAACCGCCGCGCACGCCATGTCGTTAGCGAGAACGCACGAGTCTTGCTCGGCTTAAAGACATCGCAGACGGAAGGCTTTGGTCAGCTGATGAATGCCTCGCATGCCAGCTTGCGTGACGATTTCGAAGTGAGCATTCCCGCATTGGACCGGCTGGTCGAATTATTGCAAGGCCAAGAGGCGGTCTATGGCGCGCGATTGACCGGCGCAGGATTCGGCGGCGCTTGTGTTGCGCTCTGTGAACCGGGGCAAGCGCAACAGGTCGCCGAAACGGTATTGAATCGATACGACTCCTCGGAAGCAAGGGGGCGGTTATTAGTCCCCACAGCGAGGTTGTCGCAATGAAAGTACTTGTAGTCGGCGGCGCCGGATACATCGGTTCTCAAATGGTGCTCATGCTTCATGAGCAAGGGCACCAGGTTGTTGTATTGGACGATCTGTCCGCCGGACATCGCGAAGCCGTCCTCGGCGGCGAGTTTGTCGAGGGTAGTATCGCCGACACGGCTTTGCTCGACCGGCTGTTCGTTGCGCACCGCTTCGACGGCGTCATGCATTTTGCGTCCTTCATCCAAGTGGGTGAATCCGTTATCGAGCCGTCGAAGTATTACCGCAACAATCTTAGTCACACGCTCAACCTGCTGGATGCGATGGTCCGGCATGGCGTCAAACGGTTCATCTTCTCGTCCACCGCGGCGATTTTCGGCGAGCCACGCCAAATACCCATCGACGAAGTTCACCCGGCCGATCCCATCAATCCTTATGGCCGAACGAAGTGGATGGTTGAACAAGCGCTCCGAGACTATGACTTGGCATATGGACTGAAGTCCGTTTGCTTGCGTTATTTCAATGCCGCCGGCGCGGACCCGAAGGGACGCATCGGCGAACTGCATCAACCGGAGACGCATCTGATCCCGCTCGTCCTCCAGGCAGCGGCGGGAAAGCGTCCGCATATTTCCGTCTTCGGCACCGATTACGATACGCCGGACGGCACCTGCATCCGCGATTACATTCACGTTGTCGACTTATGCACCGCACATCTTTTGGCGTTGGACGCGCTGATGCAAGGCGCGCAAAGCGACGCGTTCAATCTCGGCAATGGCGCCGGATTCTCGATTCGACAGGTCATCGACGCCGCGCGCCGTGTGACGGATAAATCCATTGCGGTGGTCGAGGGTCCGCGGCGTGCCGGCGATCCGGCTCGCCTCATCGCCGATCCGAAAAAAATAATCGCGGCGCTGGGATGGAAACCCAAGCATGCGGAACTTGAATCGATCATTCGCGATGCCTGGAATTTCCACCAGAAGAAGGGCGACGCATCGTGACCGATCGCCTGGAAATCTGGGGCGGCATCGAGTGCAGCGTCATCCGCGTCGGCAATGCATGGCGGGATGAAGTGGAAGAGACGGGGATTGCCTTGGAGGACGCGGATTTCGAAGCGATGCGCGATATCGGGCTTACTCACCTACGCTTTCCGATCCTTTGGGAAACGGTGGCGCCTCAAGCCTTGCATGAATGCACGTGGGAATGGCACGACCGCCGGCTCACATGCATGCACGAAAAAGGACTGCGGCCGATCGCGGGTCTCGTGCATCACGGTAGTGGGCCCCGCTATACGGATCTGCTGGACCCGCACTTTCCCGGCTTGCTCGCCGCTTACGCGGAAAAAGTCGCGTCGCGCTATCCCTGGATCGATGCATACACGCCTGTCAATGAACCGCTCACCACCGCGCGCTTCAGCGGCCTCTATGGCGTGTGGTATCCACACCATCGCAGCATGCAAAGTTTTCTGCGCGCGCTTGTCAATCAATGCCGCGGGACGGTACTCGCCATGGCTGCGATCCGGCGCATCAATCCCGCTGCAAGGCTCGTGCAAACCGAAGATCTCGGGAAGATCTACAGCACGCCGAGGCTCGCATATCAAGCGGAATACGAGAATCAGCGGCGTTGGCTGTCATTCGACCTGCTGCAGGGACGGGTTCATCGCAATCATCCGTGGTACGGCATATTTTTGCGACATGGCATTGCCGAAAGGGAGCTGCGCTTTTTCCTCGACCGCCCCTGCATACCCGATGTGATCGGGATCAACCACTACCTCACCAGCGATCGTTATCTCGATGAGAATCTTCCTCACTACCCGGCATGCTTTCACGGCGGCAACGGCCGTCATGCGTATGCGGACGTCGAAGCGGTACGAATGCACCACTGCGAACACGACGTCGGCCCCGAAAGTCGTCTCTTGGAAGCGTGGGAACGTTATGGCAGACCTTTGGCGGTCACAGAGGTCCATCACGGCTGTAGCCGTGACGAGCAGTTGCGCTGGCTCATGGAAGTATGGAAAGCCTGCCGGAACCTGAAGCGAAGGAACGTCGATGTGCGAGCCTTAACGCTTTGGTCGCTCTATGGGTCGGTAGATTGGAATACGCTGCTGACCGAAAAAAACGATCACTATGAAGCGGGGGCCTTCGATGCCCGGAGTGAGCCGCCGCGCCCTACGGTTTTGGCAAAGGCGGCTCGAGGTCTCGCCCGGGAAGGGCAGTTCGATCATCCCGCGCTGGACGCACCCGGCTGGTGGCGTCGAGAAGAGCGTTTTTATATTCCGCGACGCGCCGGTATGGCGCCGCATAGCGCTAAGCGCCCCCTCGTTATTACCGGAGCAACAGGGACGCTTGGACGAGCGTTCTCGCGCATATGTACGCACCGGGGTTTGCAACATGTATTACTTTCTCGCCGCGAGCTCGATATCGCCGATGTCCCATCGGTGCAAGCTGCGCTTGAACGCTATCAACCTTGGGCATTCATCAATGCCGCCGGCTTCGTGCGCGTTCCGGATGCAGAACGCGAAAAAGACCGCTGCTTTCGCGAGAACGTTGCAGGGCCAGCGATTCTCGCAGCCGAATGTGCAAAACGCGATCTGCCATTAGTGAGCTTTTCTTCGGACCTGGTGTTCGACGGCAGTCTGGGGCGAGCGTATTTAGAAAGCGACGAGCGGAATCCCCGTTGCGTCTATGGCGACAGCAAAGCAGAAGCTGAACGCATGATGCTTGCAACTTGGCCGCGCACGCTCCTCGTTCGCAGCAGTGCGTTCTTCGGTCCGTGGGACCGCTATAACTTCCTCTATAAAACAGTAGAAGATCTCTTGGCCGGCCGGATAGTCGAGGCACATGAAAATGTGATCGTCTCGCCGACCTACGTTCCCGATCTTGTTCACGCCACACTCGACTTGCTCATCGACGGCGAACACGGCATCTGGCACCTCACGAATCAGGATGCCCTATCGTGGTATGACTTGGCGCACCACGCCGCCACGCAGATGGAACTGGATGTGGACCGGGTAGACAGGCGGCTCCATCCATCGCCGTGCGTGACCGCGCTTAGAAGCGAACGGGGCCGCATTCTCCCTCCCTTGGAAAGCGCGCTGAAGCGCTTCTTTGCGGAACGCGAGGTCGAATGGGCCGTTGAAGCGAGAAGAAAGACGGCTTAGATCGCACGACTCCTGAAGTCTTTCCCTCTCCTCAGCCTCGTCCGATCCGATAGCGCGACGCCGCAATCTACCCAAGTAGCCTCAAGTCGCGCAAATCCCTGGTAGAACCTGCGCGCCGGCGCAGTTTTTCACGGACTCCCTGATTTTCCTACGTCACAATGCGGCGGCAGTTAACGGGGAGAGAAGAATGAACGCGCAAAGTTTCGTTTTTAAAATAATCGGGGCGCTTGTTTTAGTTTTACTGCTTTGGCTCTGCGGGCCCTTTGCGGTGGTTCCCGCCGGCTATCGCGGCGTCTTGACGACTTTCGGCAAGGTGGATAGCTCGGTTTATCCAGAGGGCATTCATTTTCGCTGGCCAATCGCGCAAACCATGCACTTAATCGAAGTGCGAATTCAAAAAGGCGAAGGCGAAGGCGAGGCGGCTTCCAAAGACTTACAGGTGGTGCATACCAAGGTGGCGGTGAACTATCACTTGAAACCGGACCGTGTGGCGGAAATATTCCGTTCGGTTGGCGATCTGGCTGCGGTGGAAAACAGGTTGATTCTTCCGGCGGTGCAGGAGGCGGTCAAAGCTTCTACCGCTAAATATACCGCCGAGGAGTTAGTGACGAAGCGTCCTGAGGTCCGGGATGCCATCCGCACAGCCCTCATCGAACGGTTAGGCAAGCATGAAGTCGCGGTAGACGAATTTTCGATCGTCAACTTCCAGTTTTCGCGTTCTTTTAACGAAGCGATCGAGGCGAAGACCACTGCCGAACAATTGAAGTTGAAAGCCGAGCGCGACTTGCAGCGTATCAAAGTCGAAGCCGAGCAAAAGGTGGCCAGCGCCGACGCCGAAGCGCGCTCGCTCGCTTTGCAAAGACAGCAGGTCACTTCTGAGTTACTGAAGCTGCGCGAAATCGAAAACCAACGTCGCGCCATCGAGAAGTGGGACGGCAAGTTGCCCACCTACTCCGCCGGCGATTCGATTCCCTTTATTCAAATGCCGACACCGCGATAAAAAAAGGCCGCTCAAGCGGCCTTTTTAATTTCGAGCCTATTAAATGCCGTGGCCGAAATTCACTTTGGTTCCGTAGCTCATCTCGGCTTTCTTGCCGGTGACCTGCGATTTGATGAAACCGGCCGCCAAGTCGAGGAAGCCGGTGTCTTCGTCCCAATAATGCGCGTGCTCGATATCGATTTTGAGTAAGGCGAGATCGGGATCGTCCAAGCCATCTGGAAACCAGGTCTCTAAGCCCTTGTTCCACAGTTCCTCCATTTTTTGGCGATCGAGCGAAATGGAGGCCGTACCTGCCAAGGACAGATAGTGATTGTCCTTTGTGTTCACCATGCTTACTTGTACTTGCGGGTTCAGCTCGATCTCAAGCACTTTGGGCGACGAAAGTTTGGTAAAAAACCACAGGTTTCCATCGAAGCTTAGATTGCGAATACCCATTGGCCGGCTGCGCATCCAACCGCCATGGACAACGGTCGTCAGCATCGCGATGTGCATTTCGTCGACCAGCTCTTTGAGTCGTTCAAGCCCGGCGTCGCGGTCTACGAGATTGATATGTCCCATGCTGCGCTCCTTCAAACGATGTCTAGAGGGGCTGCAAAATCCAGGCCGCATCAGGCGAGTGTTGCCGCAACAAAATCTTTCATGAGGGACAGATCGCCTACGAAGCGTTGTAAAGCAATACCTTGTTGCAAGGCTTCCATGCGCAGCAGCGCCGCCGGGTGCATTGTCACCAAGAGGTGGGCATTTCCAAGATCGATCAACCGCCCGCGCTCGTTTTCGACGTGCACGCCACGCTGCAGAACCGCTCTGGCCGCCGTCGCGCCCAGCGCGACGATCAGCTTGGGACGCAAGAGCTTGATCTCGGCTTGCAGCCAGTGGTTACACGCTTCAATTTCTTTTTGCGCCGGTGTCTTATGTAGACGTCGCCGACCGCGCAATTCGAATTTGAAATGCCGCACCGCATTGGTGACGAATAATTCGTCGCGTCGAATGCCTGCCTGCATTAAAGCCTTGTCGAGCAGTTGCCCGGCCGGTCCGACGAATGCCTTGCCGGTTAAATCTTCTTGATCGCCCGGTTGCTCTCCTACAAGCATCACGCGTGCACTCAAGTATCCATCGCCATGCACCGCCTGAGTCGCCGTTTGCCACAGGGGGCAGTCGCGACATTGATGCACCGCCGCCCGCAGATCGCCTAATGAACGGATCCGAATTACCGGCGATGGCACGGGACGCGCGGGAGCGGTCCAATCGTGCGCGCCTTCAACGGGGTTGGCTGCCACCATGTTCTCGGCGCGAATCTGCGCTCGGGCCACGAGCGGCGCGATGAGTGCGGCTTCGGGCAAGTTCCGCCAATATTTGCGCGGCATCTCCTTTTCCATTGCGCGCGTTTTCAGTCGCGCAGGATTGAAGATATTTTCGTAGTACGCCAGCCACAAAGTTTCGCTTGCATCGTCTGCCGGGACATCCTCGCGTCGCCCTCCCGGCCCAAAGCTTAGTTTCGCGCCGTCCCAATTTACTTTGCGAGCGGGCGTCAAAATGGTCCACGCCATATTGCTGAACCGACGCACAAAAAATGGCGCCGTTCTTTCGAGGATATGGTGTTCCGGCTCGAACCACGCGATGAAATGTGCTCCGTGCGCTGCGCGCACCTCGCGGAAACGGACAAAGGCTTTCATCTTGTGAACATCGCGTCTGACCGATTTGCACAAGGCGCGTAGGTAAGAGACGTCTTCGTCCAAGCTGAACCGCCACACTCGCGGATCCGCAGTCACGCGATAAA
>DATEOW010000140.1:0-6384 GCA_035273665.1 Burkholderiales bacterium
GAAAACGCCGTCCGCCACTGAAAGCGCAGATGCGGAAGCTCAGGCAGCAGTGCGCCGGGTATTTCAAGTCAAGGAAAACACGTCGAACCCCAAGCGTCCTTTCTACATCATCGTCGGCGCGCTGGTTTTCGCCGCAATCGCGGGCGCCGGATATGTCTGGTACGCAATGCAGCCACGTCATACACCGACGGCAGTCGTGGCAAACGGTGCAGACGTACCGCCGGCGATCACAGTGACTCACACCACTGCCGCGTCGCAGACCCCGGCCGCCTCGCAGTCCGTACAGGCTGTGCAGCCTATCGAGGACATCGTCCCGCCGCTGCGTTCGTCCCCAACATCGCCGGTCGAGCGCCGGCCGGCTTCGCGTGAACCTGCTGATAGCTTTCCGACCGCAAAGGCAAAACCAGACAACGCCTCCTCCGCGCCTGGACTTGTTTTCAATAAAACCGTCGTCCCTGCCGGACTGAGCCTGAGTCAACAGGCCTACGCCGCATTTCAACAAGGCGATTTCAAATCGGCTCGCGATCGCTATCAAGCGGCGTTGGCCCAAGATCCTTTGGATCGCGATGCCCTTCTGGGTTTGGCCGCCTTGGCCGCACGCAGCGGTCAGTACGCAGAGGCGCAAGGTCATTACTTAAAGGTGTTGGAGGCGGACCCGCGCGATCCACACGCTCAAGCCGGACTGATCGCCATAGGCGGTCTAGCAGATGCGGCGACGGCAGAGAATCGATTGAAAGCGCTTCTTGCTCAACAACCCGATGCAGCCTTTCTGCATTTCGCCTTGGGCAATCTATATGCAGCCCAAAACCGTTGGACGGAAGCACAGCAAGCTTATTTCAAGGCTTATGTGGGGGAGCCATCGAATGGCGACTATGCATTCAATCTCGCTATCGGATTGGATCACCTTCGGCAAGGCAAAGCGGCTGCGGAGTACTACCAAAAGGCGTTAACGCTCGCCGCGAGTCGCCCTGCCAACTTCAACCGCAGCCAGGCGGAAAGCCGTTTACGCGAGCTGTCACAAAGTAACCCGCAATGAATTCCCCCACCTCTCCGCAGGCCAAGCGCCACATTGGGCAGATTCTCATTGCTCAGGGCATCCTGACGGAGGATCAGCTTCGCATCGCTTTACTTGAGCAACTGAAGTCCCGACAGCCGGTCGGCAAATTGTTAGTTGCACTCGGCTTTGTTTCAGAAGCAACGCTGCGCGACGCGCTTTCGGAAAAGCTGGGATTAGGGAGTGTCGATCTCGCATCCATCGTCGTTGATCCGAACGCGATCCGCCTGGTCCCGCGCGAATTCGCAAAACGCTACAACGTCTTCCCCGTCGCCGTGGATCGTGCGCAGCGCACCTTAATCCTTGCAATCTCCGACACCAACAACATTGTTGCGCTGGACCAAGTGCGGGCGCAGTTGCGCGCCGAGTACGAAATCGACGTCCGGCTATCGGGCGAATCGGAAATCCAGCGCGCAATCGAGCAGTTCTACGGACATGAATTGTCGATTGACGGGATCCTGCATGAAATCGAAACCGGTGAAATCGACTACCAAAGCCTGCAAGCTTCGGGCGATGAATATAGCCAACCTGTCGTTCGCCTGATTTCGGCGCTGCTTGCCGATGCGGTAGAGCGCGGCGCTTCGGATATTCACTTTGAGCCTGAAGCGAACTTTCTGCGCATTCGATATCGCATAGACGGTGTGTTACGCCAGATTCGAAGTCTCCATAAGACTTATTGGCCGGCGATGGCGGTCCGCATCAAAGTGATGGCAAAGATGAACATCGCGGAGACCCGCGCGCCACAAGACGGGCGCATCTCCCTTTCCCTGACAGGCCGCCAAGTGGACTTCCGCGTTGCATCGCAGATCACGACACATGGCGAAAACGTGGTTCTCCGTATTCTCGATCGGCAAAAAGGTATTGTGCCGCTCGATCAATTGGGTTTGGAGACCGATCAGCTCGAGATGCTTAAACGCATGATCGCGCGTCCGGAAGGAATCATCCTCGTTACAGGGCCCACAGGCAGCGGAAAGACCACGACCTTGTATTCGATTTTGAACCACATCAACCACGATGGGCTCAACATCATGACCTTGGAAGATCCCGTCGAATATCCAATGACTTTAATTCGGCAAACCTCGATTAACGAAGCCGCCAAGCTCGATTTCGGTAATGGTATCCGCTCATTGATGCGCCAAGATCCGGATGTCATTCTTGTTGGCGAAATTCGAGACGAAGACACCGCGCAGATGGCGCTCCGCGCCGCCATGACCGGGCATCAGGTTTATTCGACGCTCCATTCCAATTCTTCGATCGGCGCCATTCCACGTCTTCTCGATATCGGGCTGTCCTCCGAAATCATGGCCGGAAACATCATCGGCATCATCGCCCAGCGTCTGGTGCGACGGCTTTGCAAACACTGTCGTCAGCCGCATGAGGCAAATGAAGAGGAATGTCGTCTCTTGGGCGTGGGACAAAAAGCGCCTCGCATTTATAAAGCGGTTGGATGCGAGGAATGCGACTACCAAGGTTATCGGGGCCGGCTCGCAATCATGGAACTCCTCAAAATCGACGACGACATCGATGAAATGATGGCTAGTCAACAAACTTCGCGCGAGCTATTGCGCGCGGCGAAGGCCAAAGGTTTCCGTTCGCTCGCAGACGATGGCGTGCGCCGGGTCCTTGATGGCTCCACTGCAATTGATGAACTCATGCGTGTAGTGGATCTCACCGATCGCATGTAAGGCGGCCATGGCTCTATTTAGCTATAAAGCGGTCGATCAAAAAGGGAAAGCCATCGTTGGCCAGATGGATGCGATGAACGCGGTCGATTTGGAACTGCGCCTCAAACGCATGGACCTGGATCTGGTGGTAGGCGGCCCGGCAAAGCATTCGAATTTCTCCGGCGGCGTCAAACGAACGGATCTGATCAACTTTTGTTTTCATCTGGAACAGTTGATCAGCTCCCAGGTTCCCATGATCGAAGGTTTAATCGACTTGCGTGACAGCGTGGATAACCCGCGCTTACGCGAAGTGACTTCGGGGTTGATCGAGTCCATACAAGGTGGACAGAATCTTTCCAATGCAATGGCGAGCTATCCACAGGTATTCAAACCGGTGATGCGCTCGCTGGTGAGAGCCGGCGAAGAAACGGGGCGCTTACCCGAGGTTTTACGCACCCTCACGGAAAACCTGAAATGGGAAGACGAGCTCGCGGCGCAAACAAAACGCATCATGATTTATCCAGCGATTGTCGGCACCGTTCTTTTGGGCGTCACGTTTTTTCTCATGATCTATCTCGTGCCGCAGATGACAGGTTTTATCCGAGGCATGGGACAGGAACTTCCGCTGAGCACGCGCATTTTGATCGGCGTATCCAACACTTTTGTACATTACTGGTGGGCCATTATTTCGATACCCATCATCACGGTGATCCTCGTTCTACAAGCGGCGAAGCGAAATCCGCTTATTCGATATCGCCTCGATAAGATGAAGCTTGGCTTGCCTTTGATTGGTCCCATCTTGCAAAAGATTATTTTGTCGCGCTTCGCCAGCATCTTTGCACTCATGTATTCGTCCGGCATCACCATTCTCGATTCGATCCGCAGCGCTGAGGAAACGGCCGGCAACGCCGTGATTCAAGATGGCTTGCAGCGTGCAGGGCAACAAATCGCGGACGGAAAGAACGTCGCGATGGCGTTTCAGGATGTTGGCCTTTTTCCGCCCCTTGTCATTCGTATGCTGCGCGTCGGCGAATCCACCGGTGCATTGGACACCGCGTTGTTGAACGTCAGCTATTTCTATAATCGCGAAGTGCGCGAAGCCATTCCTCGCGCACAAGCCGTTCTGGAGCCGGCGATGACAATCTCCCTCGGCGTGCTGATGCTTTGGGTCATGTTATCCGTCCTTGGCCCGATCTACGACACGATCAGCAAGATCAAATTCTAAGAACGATGCCTTCGACTCGCCTTCTCTATATCAGCGCCGCTAGAGCCACCCTATATGCGTGGCAGCAGGGCAGCCTCGTGGAAAGGGCGCGCTTTAGTCATGACGAGGAAGGCCTCGGTGCGTTTGCTTCAGAGCTGGACCAGGAGTCCGACGCCATCTTCCACGTGTTGGTAGATATCGTCGAAGAAGATTTCCAAGTCGATGTGATCCCTTTCGTTCGCGGCAAAGACCGTGACGCGCTCCTTGTCAGACGGCGAACGCAGCGCTATCGCGACGCGAGCCTCTCGATGACGGCGTCGCTCGGTTATGAACGAAGCCAGCGCCGCGATGAACGGGTGCTGTTGTCGGCCTTTACCAATATCGAATTGCTTGAACCGTGGCTCGCTTTGCTCATGGAAAGCGAAGCAGCCGTCTCGGGGATTTATTCCCCTGGTTTGCTTGCGCCGGGAATGGCGCACGCACTCGGCTTGAAGCAGGCTCGCGTGATTATCGTGAGTGTTCATGAAGCAGGCATTCGTCAGACATATCTTGAAAACGGGAAGCTTCGCTTCAGTCGATTGAGTCCCCTGAGTGCCGAGGACATTAGCGATCGTCAACGCCTTGATATCGCTCTGGGTTCCGAAACCGGCCGTATATATCAATATCTACGCGCCACGAATGCCTTGGAGATCGACCATCCGCCTATAGATGTGATGGTTATTGCACCGCCTGGAGAAGCAGATCTAGCGCGGCGATATATGCCCGACCTGCCCCAGTTGCGAATCAATGTCGTCGATCAGCAGATCGTTGCATCCCGCATCGGCATCAAGTCGGCGCATTCGTCGCGAGGCGCCGAACCCCTGTTGATGCATCTATTGGCGAAGCGACGCCCTCGCTCCCAATACGCATCCGCGGGAATTCGCAAACAATATCGTAGTTATCAGACCCGTCTGGGCATTGTCATTGGCGGAGCGCTCGTCAGCGCCGCCTGCCTACTTGCGGCAGGCTTAACGCTTTGGCAACACCATAAGCTGCAAGTGCAAATAAGCGAAGACCAAGCGCAGACGGACGTGGCAAACGCGCAATATCGACAAATCGAAGCGGCGTTTCCAGAACTCCCGACGAGTCGAGACAAACTTCGCGCAGCGATGGATCAATACGCGCAGGTCATTCGTTTGCCCAGCGGGCCAGAACATTTTTCAGTAGATCTAAGCACTGCATTGGACGAGTCCCCGCGAGTGGAACTGCAAAAAATGCAATGGCGCCTTAGCACCACTCTACCGACCGTTTTAACCAACGCGCCAGTGCGGGAAGAAGGCGCACGCTATGAGATCCTTGAAGTCGAAGCAAGCCTTAACGGTGTAGCCGGCAGCGATTACAGGGTCGCCAATGCCCTTGTGGAAGAGTTCATCGAGAAATTGCGGCTCATCCCCGGCGTCGAAATTGTACAGACGAAACTCCCCTTCGAAACCGGCTCACAAGAATCGCTCTCCACTGCGACCAGGCAAGATACCGCCGCACCTCGCTTCTCTGTCGTGATGGCCCGCAAGGTGAGCTTATGAATATGAAGTGGCTCATGAGCCGGTTAAGTGGCGCGATCGCGTTCGGAAGCGCGATGGTGTTGGCGGGACTCATCACACTACTTATTACGCAGCGCTTTTACGTAAAGGCCGAAGCCGAAGCAAAAGCTTCCACTCAAGCGCGTCTCACGATGCAAGCGCGGCTTGCTCAAGTAGCTCAAGAGAAACGCGAGATCACCGGAAGACTGGAGGAATACAAACGGCTCGTCCAAAAAGGCGTCATCGGCAAGGAGAAGCGCCTCGACTGGATTGATGCACTCGTCATCGCCAAGGAGGAAAATAAGCTTCCGGACCTCAAGTATTCTATCGACCCTCAAATACGCTTGGACTATCCTGAAATCACCTCAACCGCCGATGTTCAAACGATGACAAGCCCCATGAAACTGGATATGGCGCTGGTTCACGAAGGCGATCTGTTTCGGGTCTTGGCCGGGCTCCGCCGAATGCTGCCCGCATACTTTCTTCCGGAAGAATGCAGCATACAGCGCATCGAAGCGGGCACAACAAATCCCGTTGCAGGAAGTGCGCGACTCAATGCGACATGCAAAGTGAACATCGTCACCATTCGCGATCGCGATGCGGGAGACGGGCGATGAGCCGCGTTGCCGCATTGATGCTCGGGCTGTTGATGATTGCGAATGTGCAAGCGGCGGAACTGGGCCGCCTGTTTTACACACCCATGCAACGCAACGAACTTGATCGCAAACGCTTGCTGAAAGTGGATGAAGCGCAGGGGGAAAACAATCGTGCAACCGATCTCGTGATCAATGGGCGCATCTCTGCCTCGAGCGGGCGCAGCACCACTTGGATCAATGGCGCGCCGGACTACGGCAGTGTGACGAATCGCTCCGACGTGAAGGTGGGCCAAAGTATCGACCCCCA
>DATEOW010000141.1:0-7053 GCA_035273665.1 Burkholderiales bacterium
TCATGCTGTAGCACCGGAGGTTGCACGACGAGTCCTTGCGCGACGGCGCAATTCGGACACACGCTCCCATAGATCGTCCGCTTCAAAGTTTGCTGCGGCGGCGGCAAGCAACACGATTAAGGCGGCAAACGCCCACAACGCGATACCGGGAACGACCTTCGCAATGCCGGCTAGTTTTACGAGAGAAACCAGCACCCCTAAGATGAAGACCTCGACCATGCCCCATTGCTTCATCGTATGAACGAGACGGAATGCAACGTCGATGCGCGGCGGGACAACACCTTGGTGCAAAGGGATCAACATATAAAGCATGCTGCCGATTTGTAAGATGGGGCTTGCAACCGTCGTGACGAATACCAAGACGCCCACGCCAAGCATGCCCTGCTGCTCCAGTGCACGGGCGGCGCCGAATAGTGTTGCCACAGTGCGCTGTCCTTGAATCTCCATCGCGACGATGGGAAATGAGGCGGACACGACGAATAGCAACGCCGCGCCTACAAGGCACGCGAGGGTGCGGCGCAAACCGTCCGGACGATGACGGCGCAGGCAGGCCCCGCATCGCGCGCATTGCATGCTTCTACCGGGAGGAATGGCGACCGGCTTTTGCAATAAATCGCATTCGTGGCAAGCGATCATGGCGATGTTAGGCTCTTGTTATGGACTTCACGCTACCCCGCTCGTTCGATTCGGTCGTGGTAGTGTGCAGCCTTCCTTGATTATTTGGGAACCGTCATGGACGACACCCGCAAAGGTTTGAGTATTCACTTCAACGATGGCAGCAGCGCCACCTTTGATTTTCCGACGCAAGCGAGCGATGCGAGCGTGATCACACGCCGCATCGAGGATTTGCTTAAACATCAGTATTTGATGATCGAAGCCGAGGGCGCGTTGTTGTTGTATCCCCTCTCGAACATCCGCAGCTTGCAGGTGTTTCCAGCGCCGGAAATTCTTCCGGAGAACTGCATCAAGGGTGCTCGAATTTCCGGCTGAACGGCGATTCATCGTCTGCCTCATTTAGATGGGGACGCGTTGTCGATCGCAGTCAACAGCGTTTTCTCGTCGAGCGGTTTGCAGAGATAAGTTTTTGCCCCGGCAGCCAGGCACTGCATCTGCGCGCCGGGCTCGTCGTGTGCGGTGAGGATCACGGTCGGCAAGAGCGTGCCGAGTCGAGTGATTTCGTTCAAGACATCGAGACCGCTCATCTCGGGCATGTGCAGGTCCAAAATCAGACAGTCCGGCCGCCGCAATGCCAGCGAATCGAGAAAGCTGCGCCCGGAATCGAAGGTCTGTGCTTCCATGTCCGACGACGACAACAAGCGCTGCAGCGCCTTGCGCACTGCCGCTTCATCGTCTACGACCGCGATGAACTTGCGTTTGTAGGGCATCAAACCATCCGAACAGCCAAGCCGGCATTAGCTTGGATTCGAACAGCTATCCCCCCTTCCCGTAATTGGACCTTGGTCCCATTTTTAACCGGGGCGTCGCTTTTTTAAGCGCTCGTCAGATCGCTTTCATAGGCGCTTCGCACCAAGTCGGCCAGCGTCTCGACTTGCATTTTTTCCATGACCCGCTGGCGATGCACTTTGACCGTTTTCTCCGCGATGCCCAGTTCCACGGCAATGCGCTTGTTGAGGCGACCGGCGACGACGCCACGCATTACTTCTCGCTCTCGCTTGGTTAGCGCGGCCAGCTTTGCCTGTGTGCTGGCACGTGCTGCTTGACTAGTGCGTATCGCCCGTCCTCTCTCAATGGCGGTTCGCACGGCGGCGAGCAAGGTCTCTTCGTCGAACGGTTTGGTGAGGAAATCGACTGCGCCGGCTTTCATCGCGCGCACACTCGTAGGCACGTCACTTTGCCCGGTCATAAAGACGATTGAAGCATTTCTCCCCGCCTTCGTCATGGCGGATTGCACTTGCAGTCCATTCAACTCGGGCATTGAAACGTCCATGACAATGCAATCGGGCGCTGGGCTTTGTTCTTTTTCTAGTAGAGGGATAGGCGATTCAAAAGTGAAGGCCTCGTAGCCGGAGGCTCGCAGAAGCCGAGCCACGCCTTGCAAAATACTTGGGTCGTCGTCAACGACAAAAACCGTAGGTGCCGCCTGTGTATTCGACATCATGATTTCTTCTCCCCTAAGGGTAATGCGATGTTTAAAGTCGCTCCGCCGCTTTGATTGTTTTGCGCCCATAGCTTTCCCGAGTGTGCTTCGAGAATGCTACGAGAAATTGATAGCCCCAGACCCATACCCTGCTCCTTGGTCGTGAAGAAGGGTAGAAAAATCTTATCCAGCAATTGTGCCGACAGGCCCGATCCGTTATCGGCAACACTCATGCAAAAGTCATTACCTTCCACAAAGGTCGAAATGACCAGGCGGCGTTCGCCGATGTTCGCGCTCATCGCCTCCGCGGCGTTCACGATCAGATTAAGCAGCACTTGTTGCAATTGAACGCGATCGGCTTTTACTAGCGGTAGCGCCGATGACAACGAGGTTTTCAGCGTGATTTGGCGTGCCACCAAATCTCCCCGGACCAAGCTCAGCGTCTCATGCAGCATCGCGTTGATATCGACTTGTTCCGGGTGTGTCTCGCCCTGGCTGAGCAGCGTGCGCAATCGGCGGATCACCTCCCCCGCTCGCTTATCGTCGTCCACGATATCCTTGAGAATTTCACGCAGCTCGTTCTGATCCACATGTTCCCGCTGTAAAAATTTCTGCGCTGCCTGCGCGTTACACAGGATTGCGGTTAAGGGTTGATTGAGTTCATGCGCAAGTGCGCCCGATAGTTGGCCCAGTACCGCGACGCGAGTCAGGTGCGTCATGTGGCGACGTTGTTCATGCGCTTCTTGCTCGGTGCGATTGCGTTCTTCAAGGATGGCGGCAAGCAGCAGGAAGGGAAACGACACGACGATCAAAAACACCTGTAGTAGCCGCATGTTTTCCGCGACGGATTCTGCTTGGAAGAGACGGTGTCCATGGATTGCGCCCCAGATGGCGCAAAGCGTAATGAGAAGGAGCGCCATACTGGTCCCTTGAAGCCCCAATCGCACGGCGGCCCAAAGTAAGAAGGGGAGAATGGCCAACATCGCAACGGAGGCGGAGTTCTCACCCAGCGCTTCGCTGAATACGATCCCGCTGACAACGAGCACACCTAATACAAGCGCTGCTCCTTCCAGGTGTTGGGCAAGAGGTCGCGTGTGAAGGATTGCGGCGCACTCCTTCCAAATCAGGATAAAGGGCACAAAAATCAGAGTGGCCAAGACATTGGAATAAAAACGTGTCTGCCACAACTGTGAGAATGCGCCCTGTCCCCATCCGATCATTTTGATGAGCGCGATATCGATAAACGAAGAGAGAAAGGGCGCGAGCAGCGCACCGCAAACCACAAAAACATGGAGCTCACGCAGATTGGTGAAACGCAAGGGCCCGCGCAAACGCCATTGGATCAAACCGGCGCCAATCAGTGCCTCGCCACAGTTGCTCAAAAACCATGCGAACACCTGCAATGCGGGAACGTTGCCTGGAAGCTGCGCAAGCAGATGTGCCGGAAATGCCGCGAGAAGGAACAGCCACCAATGACGCGGTGTGCTGCATAACAGCGCAGCGAGCAATATGGCATTAGGCGGCCACAGCGTTGAAACGGCTTGGGGGTGAAAGGTGAGCGCGAAGCCCAGTTGCGCGGCGAGATAGTAGCCGACGAAAACGAGCACGGCGCCGGACCATAGCGGTCGCAGCGGAGACCTGAAGGTCGCCGATAGCCCGTCTTCGAAACTGGGTCCCTGCCGGACCGTTTCCGCACGCATGGCCGTTCCCCTACGGACGCGTTTTACGCCGGTTAATACCGGCATTTTTGTTGTGCGCCGCTGACCCCGGCAGTGTATGAGATTTGGCAGCCCTCAACTACCCCGGCTGATCTAGATTCGTGCGTCCCGCTCGCCCTGAAATCTAATCGGCCGGGCGGAATGCGCGGATGCTCCCGGTACCGCAGCGGCGCTGGAGTTCTAGGACAACCTATTGAATCGGAACAGTAAAGGCTCGTAGGTCAAATCGCATCGTCCACCTTTTTCCAGCTAGCATCGGGGTCAAAGCGCGTCATTGCACCGGCGATGGCAGCGGAATTCGGGCCGAGATCTTTCTGATACAACTGACCGTCATGGCTGAGTAGAAAACTCATGACGCCGGTATCGCCATATCTGACCGGCCACGCGACGAGCCCAAACCCGCTCACCATGCGGCCCTTGATCAAGTAGCTATAAGCGCCGCCGGGTGCGGCCCCCCCCTGCCCCTTCAGGATTTTGTAGCGATAGCCGTGATAACCCTGGCCCGTTTTCGCTTCAGTCGAGGCGAACAGAGGTCCGAGCGGGCTTTGTGCTTCGCCTTCGTTCACCGTCCAGTACAACCCGTCGTGTTTGCCGGGTGTGCTGACAAATTTCTGTGCGTACTGCAGGACGCTATCGCTGTCGCGATCGAGGCGTGCGTACTCTTTCTGCGCATCGTAATAGGCGAGTGCAGATTGCATGGCATGCAATTCATTGCGGCCAATGCGGCGCGTACGCATTTCGTCGACACCACCACGCGGATCGAAGCGCCATCCCTCCCCGCTCTTGATAAGCGGGATTGGCAATGTCCAATCCTCATTACCCACGGCGAGTAGCGCGCGGTCATCGCCGCCCCGGACAATGCGATGCGAATGCGCCCATGCGCTAAGGAAGCGGTTCACATCATCGCGACCGATGCCCTCGGTCGGAACAAAACGCCGCCAGTCGTTGCCGAGCACTTTGCCCATTGCAATTTCATCGCTCGTGGCAAGCGCGTCAGTAAACGCCTCTGCCGCGGCTTCGGGGCTCGAATATGCATGTTGTGCGATCGCAGCACATGGGTTTGCTAACAAGCCGACCAACAGCGTGGCGACCGTGACAATAATATTATTGCGTCGATTCATGCCCGTCTCCCTTAACGCCGACCGCCACCGCCACGCCCACCACCGCCTCCACGACCACCACCACCTCCGCCGAAGGAGCGCGAGCCGCCGCCGCGATCCCCCATTGATTGCCGGCTGGAACTGCCGCGGTCGAAATGCTGTTGCGATTCGCGTCCGTTGCCGGCATCGCGAAAAGCGTTGTCGCGGCCGCCGCCAAGATCGTTGCCGCGATTGGACGCAACACTATCGCCACCCCGGTTGAAGCCGCTCTCGCCACGGTCAAATTCGCCCCTGTCCGCAGCTTGTTGCGCCCGTTCGCGTGTCTGCGGGTCATTGCGCAAACTATCGCGGCCTGCGGTGGGATCCATGCCGCGTTGTTGCAACTGCGTTTGAGCTTGTTGGCGTTGCGCGTCGCGGCCGGCATCACGTCCACGGAAAGCGTCTCGCTGCGAGGCGCCGGGAACATCTTTACCGAATTTCTGCCGGCTACCCTGGTCACGGTAAGGCACGCCTTTGCGGTTGGCTGCGTTGTGCTGGAACTTGTTTTTACTGCGATCGATCTGGTTGTTTCGGTTAATGTTGTTGTGCTTCTCGATGTCGATATCGACATCGCCGCCGCCCCAATCGCAATCGCCCCACAGCCCCGCGGCGCCGGCGATCCCGATCCCCATGACGATTCCCGCGCCGATACCATAGCCCGGGTAATAAGCGGGGGGCGGCGGATAGTAATAAGGGGGATACGCCGGATACGGCCAAGTGCCGTATACCACCGTCGGGTTGTAGGCCGGCACATAGACCACTTCAGGGTTCGTGGGCTCGATCTGAATCACTTGTGTGGTGGATTCGACCACGATCTTTTGCTGCTCCGTCGACTTGAGATTACCGGCCTCCTTTGCCTTTGCACGCAGGCGTTGCGCGGAGTCAAGCACATCCTTCGACGAGGCTAGGAAAGCATCGCCCAGGTTCTGCACCCAGTCAGGCTTGTCTCCCATCATCGCCAGCACTTGAGGGAAGGCGGCCAGCGATTTGACACTTGGATCCCATGATTGGCTTTCGACCGCTCTTACGGCGGCGTCGCCTTTCTGATTCGGATTGGCCTTCGACCATTTTGCTGCATCGGCTACATCTGCCGGATAAGTGGCGGCCATCAATACTTGCGACAGCAGGGAATCGGGATACAGCGCGATCGGCGCGACCATCTGATCGAGCTGCTCAGGGCTAAAAGACGGCGCTTCCTGCGCCGAGGCCGCCGGTAACAGCGACAAGGCGCAAAACCATGCGAGCGCAAATCGAAGCATTGGATTCATCATGAGTTTTTCCCTCTCCAAGGGTGATGCACGCTAACGCTAAATCCAACCTCCGGAAATTGGACTTTGGTCCCACGACGGCTCCCTGAGACCAAAGTCCAATTCCATGAACGGGGATTCGTGCCTAAGCTGCCCTTCTCAAAAACGCACGGAGCCGATATGAAAAAGCCGCTTTTATTCACTTTATGCGTCATCGCTTTTGCACCGTGCGTCGGCCTGGCCGCCGAATCGGATGTCCTCAAGGAAGCCGGCGCGATGCAACTTCAAAGAGTGAGCGTGCGGGTCGAAGCGGTGGATCAGAAAAATCGCATCGTCACCCTGAAAGGCGCCAGTGGAAATGTTTATTCCCTAACGGTGGGCGAAGAGGTGCGCAACCTGCCGCAGATCAAAGTCGGCGATCGCGTCGATATCGATCATTACGAGGCGGTCGCGATTGACGTCAAGAAAACGGATGCGGAACCCTCATTGACGGTGACCACCGACATGGCGCGCGCAAAAAAAGGCGCTGCGCCCCGGGGGGTCGTATTGCGGAAGATTCACATCGTGACGGATGTCGTAGGCGTCAATAAAGACAACCAAAGCATTCTGATTCGCGGACCGCTCGGGCACCTGACACAGGTGAAGGTCCGCGATCCGAAACTGATCACGGATTTGCAAGCCGGCGGCCAGGTCGATCTTACCTATATCGAAGGGATGGCCGTCGCTGTGCACGCGGCTCAAAAACCCTAGGCCTAAGTCGGCCTATTGGACCAAGGTCCCATGGTGAAGCAGGCACAAGAAAACTATCGTTCGGCATCCGCCTGAAGCGGTCTAAAGGAGAATCCATGTTT
>DATEOW010000142.1:0-46497 GCA_035273665.1 Burkholderiales bacterium
GACTAAAAAAGCCAATTCAATCGCAACTAATTTGGCGCTCAATGTGCGCACACAGGCCTCCGTCAGAGGCTTACATCTTGCTCCCTGCACCGATGTCGCCTTTGACTTGCCTCAAAAGATCGCCGGATATCCGGCCTAAGCTTTATCCTATGGCTGTGACGGACTATCCACTTTCCCCACTTCTTCGTCCGCGCAGCGTTGCGATGGTTGGCGCAGGCGATAACTCGGGCGATCAGCGTTATTTCGTTCGAAACGACATCCGCTCCGGCGGCTTGACCGGTCCGTGCTTCGCCTCTCATCCGCAGTATCTGTCTCGGTTTGGTTTGGCTGATTTGCCAATTTTGCGCAATCTCACGAAATCGATCGGTTTGGCCGTAGTCCGTGCATGGGCCTTCGCCGGACAACAACATTCTGGAAACGGCAGTCAGATGGGAGTGCACGCTGTCATCGCCGACCTGCGCATCGTTATTCGAACGACATGAGCAACGTGCCATGGCACGCGCTTAGCGGTGAGGAAGTCCTGTCGCTGAGCCAATCTACCCTCGAAGGTTTAAGCAGCACAGAAGCGCGCCAACGTCTCGCACGGGATGGGCCGAACAAATTGCCTGACGCGCCACGGCGCGGGCCGCTCATGCGTTTTGCGCTGCAATTCCATAACGTCTTGATCTATGCGCTGTTGCTTGCCTCGATCATCACGGCGATTCAAGGGCATTGGGTGGATACCGGCGTGATCCTCGGCGTCGTGGTGATCAATGCGCTTATCGGTTTCGTGCAGGAAGGCAAAGCTGAGAGCGCCCTCGCCGCCATACAGGACATGCTTGCTCCGCACGCGACGGTGCGTCGAAGCGGTGAGCGCCTACACGTTCCTGCAGAGCAACTTGTCGTCGGCGATATCGTCACGATGGAAAGTGGCGATCGTGTGCCGGCCGACATTCGCTTGCTCGAGATTCGCAACTTGCAGGTGGACGAGGCTGCCCTTACCGGCGAAAGCGCGCCTGTCCTCAAAACCGAGGATGCATTGGAGAGCGCCGCCGCGATCGCCGATCGGTTTTGTATGTGTTATTGCGGCACGCTTGTGACTTATGGCCAAGGCGTTGGCGTTGTTGTTGCGGTCGCGCAGGACACTGAAATCGGCCGCATCGGTCGCATGCTGCACGATGTCCAAACACTCGATACGCCGCTCTTACGCAAGATGGCGCAATTTGGTCGCTGGCTCGCAATCGTCACTTTCATCGTCGCGGGTTCGACCTTGCTTTTTGGCCACTATGGCCGCGGTTACCCGCTAGACGAAATGTTTGCCGTCGCGGTTGGTTTGGCCGTAGCGGCGATTCCAGAAGGTCTTCCCGCGCTTGTGACCATCACGCTCGCCATCGGGGTTCGACGTATGGCCAAGCGGAACACGATCGTGCGTCGCCTTCCCGCCGTGGAATCGCTTGGCTCCGTAACGGTAATCTGTACCGACAAAACGGGCACGTTGACCAAGAATGAGATGACGGTCAAAGAAGTCATTACCGGCGCTGGGATTTTTCAGGTGAGCGGTGTCGGCTATCAACCTGAGGGCGAATTTCATCTGGAAGGCGAACTCGTTTCGCCGTTGCGCACACCCTTGTTATTCGAAGTTGCGCGCGCCGGTCTGCTTTGCAACGACGCTGCGTTGCGCCATAACAGTGGACGTTGGGAGGTGTACGGCGATCCGACTGAAGGTGCGCTGCTTGCGTTGGCAAAAAAAGCGGGGGTGGATTCGGCGGAACATGCCAGCGTGCGGAGCGACTCGATTCCCTTCGAATCGCAAAACCGTTATATGGCCACATTGCACAACGATGAGCGCCTTATCGTCGTGAAGGGAGCGCCGGAAACGGTGTTGTCTATGTGCGATGCACAGCGAGGCGATGACGGCGGCGATCACGGTTTGAATCGTGCATATTGGGAAGCGCAGATGGAACGTTGCGGTGCCCAGGGACTAAGGCTTTTAGCCGTCGCATTGAAACGGCTCGACCGCGAACTAGCCAAGCTACAAGCCGAACATGTACAAGAAGGCTATGCGTTGCTCGGCATGTACGCGATTGTTGACCCGCCACGAGAGGAAGCGGTCGCCGCGGTGGCGCGCTGCCGTGGCGCCGGTATCCGTATCAAAATGATCACTGGCGACCACGCCGTGACCGCGCGTAACATCGGGTTGCAACTCGGCATCGGCGATGGCCTCACCGCATTGACCGGCGTGGAATTGGAATCGATGGATGACGAAGCGTTGCGCAAAGCGGTACGCGATGTGGACGTCTATGCGCGCGCCAGCCCGGAACACAAACTGCGCTTGGTGCGCGCCTTGCAGGAAAACGGTGAGATTGTCGCCATGACCGGCGATGGCGTAAACGACGCGCCGGCACTCAAGCGCGCCGATGTCGGTGTGGCGATGGGCCGCAAAGGCACCGACGCTGCGCGTCATGCCGCTGAGATCGTACTCACCGATGACAATTTTCGCTCCATCGCCGGCGCGGTGGAAGAAGGCCGCACGACATATAACAATATCCGCAAGGCGATTCTCTTTACGCTCCCCACAAACGGCGGAGAGGCTGGCGTGCTTATCGTGTCCCTACTCGCCGGCATTGCCATGCCGATTACCGCCGTGCAGATATTGTGGGTCAACATGATCACCGAAGTCACGCTGGGTCTCGCCCTAGCCTTCGAACCGCCGGAAAGCCAAGTCATGGCACACCCGCCGCGCGATCCGCGTGCGCCCATCTTGGACCGCCTGCTTTCATGGCGCGTCCTATTCGTCTCCATTATTCTGGTGGCCGGGACGCTGGGGCTGTTTATGTGGGAGATGTCCCAGCATGGCGACATGCTTATCGCTCGCACGGTCGCAGTAAACACCCTCGTTATGGGTGAAATCTTTTATCTGCTCAATTCGCGCTATAGCTATGCATCTGTTCTGAACGCGCACGGCTTCTTCGGCAATCGCTATATCTGGTACGCCATCGGAAGCCTACTGTTGTTCCAGTTGCTTTACACCTACGCTCCCTTTATGCAGAAGTTGTTCGGCACTGCCGATATCGGTTGGAATGAATGGCTGCGGATCACCTGCTTCGGTGTCGCACTTTTACTCGCCGTAGAAGGAGAAAAGTGGCTATGGCGAGCGGCATCAAAAGAAAACTCGCACATCGATTCCGCGGAAGCGGCGCGTTCGTCTTAGACGAGCCCGCTCTGCGTGCACTTTCCCAGCAGACGGTCTAATAAGGCGGCACCTCGCATCATGAGGCGCCCAGCAGTCAATCCATATCCGCCTGGGGCTTCTGCCAAGCCCACTCGCTCACCTCGGGCATGTCCTCGCCGTGCTCCCGAATGTACCGCCAGTGCTCCGCATGCTTGTTTTGCATGCGCTGTGTTAGCGCCGCGGCGCTTTCGCTCAAACCGGGCACGCGTTGAATGACATCCATCACCAGACTGAAGCGATCGATGCGATTGAGCACGGCCATATCGAAAGGTGTAGTGGTCGTGCCCTCTTCGATGTAGCCGCGCACATGCAAATTAGCGTGGTTCGTGCGCCGATAGCTAAGGCGATGGATGAGCCAGGGGTAACCATGAAAATTGAAAATGATCGGCCGATCGCGCGTGAACAGCGCGTCGAAATCAGTGCTGCTCAAACCATGCGGGTGGAATTCCGGCGGTTGCAAACTCATTAAATCGACGACGTTGATGACACGCACCTTAAGATCCGGTAATTCCGCGCGCAAGATGCTGGTGGCGGCGAGCGTTTCGATGGTCGGAATATCGCCCGCGCACGCCATGACGACGTCGGGATCCGCGCCCGCGTCGTTGCTGGCCCATTGCCAAATGCCAACGCCCGACTTGCAGTGCGCGATGGCGGCGTCCATGTCTAACCACTGGGGCTGCATGTTCTTACCGGCGACGATGACATTGACGAGATTCCGCGATCGAAGGCAATGATCTGCTACCGAGAGCAAGGTGTTTGCGTCCGGAGGGAGGTAGATGCGTACGATGTCGGCTTTCTTGTTGGCCACAACATCGAGGAAGCCGGGGTCTTGATGAGAAAAACCGTTGTGGTCCTGCCGCCAAACGTGGGAAGTGAGCAGATAGTTCAGCGACGCGACCGGCTTACGCCACGGGACTTCCTTCGCCACTTTCAACCACTTCGCGTATTGGTTGAACATCGAATCCACGATGTGGATGAAGGCTTCATAACAAGAAAAGAGACCGTGCCGCCCGCTGAGCAGATAGCCTTCCAGCCAACCTTGGCAGGTGTGCTCCGAAAGAATTTCCATCACCCTGCCATCTGGAGAAAGCAGTTCGTCCTGCGGATCGTCGCCGCCCAGCCAGGTTTTTTTTGTGACCTCGAATACGGCGCTCAGGCGATTCGAAGCGGTTTCATCCGGGCCGAATAAACGAAAGTTCTGTGGATTGAGTCGCATGACGTCGCGCAGAAAGCTGCCGAGTACTCTTGTAGGCTCCGCTTGCGGGTTGCCTGGCGTCTCGACCGGAACGGCGTATTGTGCAAACGCGGGCATTTGCAAATCTTGAAGCAATGCGCCGCCATTCGCATGTGGGTTTGCGCCCATGCGCCGCTCGCCGCGCGGAATCACAGCGTCCATAGATGCCGCCGGTCGGCCTGCCGAATCGAAGAGCTCAGCGGGGCGATAACTTCTCATCCACGCCTCGAGTTGAGCGAGATGTTCCGCATTAGCGCCGATTTCGGCCAGAGGCACTTGATGCGCGCGCCAGGTCCCTTCGATTTGTTTTCCGTCCACGACGGCAGGCCCCGTCCACCCCTTAGGCGTCCGCAAAACGATCATTGGCCACGGTGGTCGCCTTAGATCGCCGTTCTTTGCGCGCTGCTGCATCGCGCGAATGGTCGCAACCAGCTCATCCAATACTGCCGCCATGCGGGCGTGCATGACAGATGGATCATCGCCTTCGACCCAATGCACCGAATGACCATAACCGTTGAGGAGGTCTTCAAGCTCTTGATGCGGGAGACGCGCCAGAATGCAGGGATTCGCGATCTTGTATCCGTTTAGATGCAGGATCGGCAGGACCGCGCCATCGCGCGCCGGATTGAGGAATTTATTGGAATGCCAGGCTGTTGCCAAAGCGCCCGTTTCGGCTTCCCCGTCTCCGATCACGCACGCGACAAGCAAAGAAGGATTATCGAACGCGGCGCCATAGGCATGTGAGAGCGAATACCCAAGTTCGCCGCCCTCATGGATGGAGCCGGGCACCTCCGGCGTTGCGTGACTGCCCACGCCACCGGGGAAAGAAAATTGGCGGAACAGCTGTTCCATGCCGGCTGCGTCGCGCGTCAAGTTGTGATCTAGCTCGCCATAACTGCCTTCGAGCCAGGTGTTTGCAGTCAGCGCCGGACCGCCGTGTCCAGGACCGGCGACAAAAAGCGCATTCAGATCGTGCGCAACAATGGCGCGATTGAGATGCGCGTAGATGAAATTCAACCCGGGCGTGGTGCCCCAGTGCCCCAGTAGGCGTGGCTTGACATCGCTAAGGGCGAGCGGACGCTCAAGCAGCGCGTTCTTGCGCAGATAGATCTGTCCTGCAGACAGATAATTCGCGGCGCGCCAAAGTTGGTCGACTGCTTGCAGCTTTTCGGGAGAATGTGGATCGTTCATTCCTCAGCATACATGCAAAGCGTGCGCCTTTTACGGCGCTCCGCGCTGCCGATTTAAGAGAGGCATAGCAGCCCCTGACGAATCGCCTCTTGCACATGCGGGATCCGCGCCAGACCCCACAGTCCGAGGCCAATCATCAAGCCGGCTGCGGCGTTGCGCAGCTTTCTATTCGCGAGCGCGCCGCGGAGCCTATCGATCAAAAGCCCCGCCGCCAATATGGCCGGTAACGTACCCAAACCGAATGCCATCATGATCAACGCGCCATCGAGGGCGTTGCCGCTTGACAATGCTAAGGGCAGCATGCCGTATACCAGCGCGCAAGGTAACCAACCCCAGAGCGCCCCGCTTGCCACGGCGCGAGCCGGCGTATCGGCCGGCAGAAGAAACTTCGCGTGTGGCGCGAGTCGGCGCCACAGCGGTTTGCCGACTCGTTCCAGTTGTGAAAGCAATCGGTCATGTCCTGCGATATGAAGGCCGAGCAGGATGATCATGACATTTGCGACTATCCCCAGTGCGGTTTGCAGCGGAAGCAGCACGGATGCACGCAGCATGACACCTGCCAAACCGCCTGCGAGGGCCCCGGCAACGGCATAGCTCCCGATACGACCGACGCTATAGGAAATTTGAAGTGCTACAGCCGCACTGAAGTTCCTGTCGAACCCAATGCTTGCGCTGCCGCTCGAATGAATGCGAATCACCTCCCGCTGCCCTGGGCGGGAGAGATTGAGCGCGCTCAGGACCCCGCCACACATGGCAACGCAATGCATGCTACCGAGCAAGCCGCTTATAAACGCGGCAAGCGCGAGGCTGCTCATCACACCACCTTGGAATAGCGTGCGCGCTCTTCGCTCTGACGCAGATAGCGGTCGAAAGTCATGCAGATCGCCCGCACGAACCAACGGCCGCGCGATGTGACGCAAAGCCACCCGTCGTCGATTTCCACAAGACCCAGTCTGATATAACTTTGCAAAGCTTCCAATTCAGCCGCGAAGTATTTATCGAATTTGATCAGGTAAGCCTGCTCCACCGCTTCGATAGAGACCGCAAAGTGACACATCAACGATTGGATCACGGAGCGGCGCACGAGATCGTCTGCGTTCAAAGCGATACCGCGCATGAGGGGCAACACGCCTTGATCGAGGGCGTCATAGTATTCGGGCAGTGTTTTCAGGTTCTGGCTGTAAGTCGAACCGATCGAACTGATGGCGGAAACCCCGAAGGCAAGCAAGTCCGCTTCGGCGCGCGTCGAATAGCCCTGGAAATTGCGATGCAAATGGCCGAGTTCTTGCGCGCGGGCCAGTTCGTCATCGGGTCGGGCGAAATGATCCATCCCGATATAGCGATACCCTGCATCGCGCAGGGTGCGCACCGCTAGCTGCAGCAATTCGACGCGCGTGGCTGCATCCGGCAAATCGGCTTCGTTAATCCGCCTTTGCGGTTTGAACAGGGTCGGAAGATGCGCGTAGTTATAGAGCGCGATGCGATCCGGCGCGAGTTGCAGCACTTTGGCGAGCGTCGTGGCGAAGCGTCGTGGTGTTTGCAAAGGCAATCCGTAAATCAGATCGATATTGACCGATTCACAGCCGTTGACGCGCGCGGCCTCAATGGCCGTTTCCGTCACGGCGAAACTCTGTTGCCGATTAACGGCCGCCTGTACGGCAGGGTCGAAGTCCTGCACACCGACGGAGATGCGGTTGAACCCACATTCGCCGAGCACTTTCATTTTCTCCGCATCGACCGTGCGCGGGTCGATTTCGATGGAATATTCCCCACCCGGTGTGAAGTTGAAATGCGCCCGTAAGCTTGCGCTCAGTTCGCGGATTTCCGCATTACTGAGGAAAGTGGGGGTGCCGCCGCCCCAATGCAATTGCTCGATGGGACGCCCCTTGCCAATCAAATCCGTCACCAGCGCCATTTCGCGCGATAAATAGTGCAAATATTTGGCCGCGCGGCTGTGATCACGCGTGACAACTTTGTTGCAGGCGCAGTAGTAGCAAACGGTATTGCAGAACGGGAGGTGCACGTATAATGACAGCGCGCGCCGTTTTCCGCGCAGCCGTAAACCCTCCAGCGTGGCCCGGTGCGCCTCCGCATCGTAAGCGGACACAAAACGGTCCGCAGTCGGGTAGGACGTGTAACGCGGCCCCGGCTTGTCGAAGCGGCTTAAAAGTTCGGCGTCGAGAACGAGATCCTGAGCGTTCATGGGCAGTGTTTCCTCTGATGCAGTGTGGCCGAATGCCGAGAACGGAGATTGACGTGGATCAAACGAGTGCCAAACGCACCGGCGCCGAACCCGGTTCGGCGAAAGTCATCAATATTCAGCAGCTGAAAACGGTCTGCTCATCTTGCAGTCTGCGAGAGCTTTGTCTGCCCATGGGTCTGGCCCCGGAAGAGATCCGGCAGCTTGATCAGTTGGTTTACACGCGCAAGAAAGTAAAACGCGGCGAAAGCCTCTATCGCACCGGCGATGAGTTCGGTTCGCTGCATGCTGTACGCACCGGGTTTTTCAAGAGCACAGTCATGCTCGAAGACGGCCGCGATCAGGTCACCGGGTTTCATATGACCGGCGAGGTCATGGGCCTCGATGGCATCGGTACCGATCACCACACCGTGAATACGATCGCCCTCGAAGACAGCGAGGTTTGCGTGATCCCCTATTCGCGCCTGGAAGAACTGTCTCAGGAAGTGCGCAGTCTACAAAACCAGTTCCACAAAATGATGAGCCGCGAAATCGTGCGCGATCAGGGAGTCATCATGTTGTTGGGAACGATGCGCGCGGAGGAACGTGTTGCCGCTTTCCTGCTTAATCTCTCGCAACGCTTCACTGCCCGCGGTTATTCGCCCTCCGAGTTCCGTCTACGGATGACGCGGGAAGAAATCGGCAGTTATCTGGGACTGAAGCTCGAAACCGTCAGCCGCATTTTTTCGCGCTTCCAGGAGGAAGGGCTCATTTCCGTGCAGCAGAAACAGATCAAGATCGAAGACCACGACGCCTTGAAAAAGATCGTCGGACGCGACTGCGGTTAACAGCAGGCATCGCCCTCCTCCCGTTTCGGACAGCCAGTCGGCCGTTCAGGCGGCAGCAGTGGGCAACGATTGATATCCTCCGCGCTGCGCTGAAAAAAACAGGTCAAGGCGCTCGAAGCCGCGGCAAGCATCCAAAACACAAAAAATCCGACCGAATAAACCGCAAGGCGGCTGTACTCGTGGGCGTCATCGAAAATCGAGAGACTCATCGGATCGATGAAGGTGAAAAAAACCGCTTCACCTACTCCCGCCACAATAAAGGACGGCCAGAAAATCCAAATCATCATTCTCACGGCGATTCCTTCGGGCGTAGCATGAGCGCCTGTGTGCCGGACTGCCATGTTTCGGCAATGCGCCAAGTTCCTGCTTCGTCTTCAAGCATGGCATGCCAGCGTCCGGGCCCCATTTGCGGCCAATGTGCCGAATAAGTCTGTACGCCGGTCATCATCAGGCGCAAGGTCACGTCCTCCCCGGAGCGCGTCGGGTGCGCGAGACGAAGTTTCAATGCGCCGGGATTCGTTTGAATGCCATGCAGGATCACTTGTACGGTCCCTTCAGCGATGCGCAGGTCGGCACTAAGGCCCAGCCGTTTCGCCTGCGCTTCCTTGTCAAGCGTTTCATTGATGGCGAGGCCCTGCTTGTAATAGTCCTCCGCCACCAAGCCGTCATAAGAATCGATGGCCAGCATCAGCATAACGATGCCGAGCACGGCGGAAAGCGCGGGCACGGACATGATCAGCCAGGGCCAACGGTCGCGATACCAGGGACTTGCCAGTGCAGCCTCTTCATTCATGATCACGCTCCTCAACGAATCAGAAACACGGAATCTTCTACTGCGGTGACCGACGGATCATCGATTGCCTGCACCTGGATGTAGATGCGGTGAGAACCCTTGTCGGCAAACGCCTTATGCATACGCAGTCGAACGGGCACCTGACGGGTCGTCGCAGGAGGTAAGTCGATCTCATCAGCCCCGGCAACCACCAGCGACTCAATGCCCATCACGCTGATGCGGTAGCGATGTCCCACCTCCTGCGTATTCATGATTTGCAGGCGGTAGACGTTTTCAAGCTGGTCATCCTCTACTTCGCGCATCAGACTTGCGCGGTCGCGCAACACATCGACTTTCAAAGGCATACGCAAATAAAGCGATACGACCGTTCCCGCGATGATCAGCCACAGCACGGCGGTATAGATCAGCACGCGCGGACGCAGTACGCGTTGCCACATGCGTAGACGATTCCAGCCTTTCGCCAAGGCGTTCGACGTGGAATACCGGATCAGCCCGCGCGCGTAACCCATCTTATCCATCACCTGATCGCAGACGTCGATACAGGCGGCGCAACCGATGCACTCGTATTGCATCCCATTGCGAATGTCGATCCCGGTAGGGCAAACCTGGACACACAGTGTGCAGTCGACGCAATCACCCAAACCTTGTGCTCGGGCGTCGGTTTTGCGGCCACGGCCGCCGCGCTGTTCGCCGCGAGCGGCATCATAGGTAACGATCATCGTGTCCTGGTCGAACATCACCCCTTGAAAACGCGCATACGGGCACATGTACTTGCATACTTGCTCGCGCATCCACCCGGCGTTGCCGTAAGTGGCGATGGCGTAGAACAGCAGCCAGAAGAGCGCCCAAGCGCCGACATCCAGCGCCACGATATCGTGCAGCAGATCGCGGATAGGCATGAAGTAGCCGACGAAAGTGAAGCCCGTCCACAAGGCGAGCGCGATCCAGATCGCATGCTTGGCGCTGCGCAAGCCTAGCTTTCGAGCGGAAAGTGGTGCGGCGTCCAGTTGAAGGCGTTTCGTGCGATCGCCCTCAATTACTCTTTCGATCCACATGAAAATTTCGGTGTAGACCGTCTGCGGACAGGCATAGCCGCACCACAACCGCCCGCCCACAGTGGTGAAAAGGAAGAGCGAATACGCCGAAATGATCAGCAGCGCGGTGAGATAGATGAAATCCTGCGGCCAGAATACGTAGCCCAAGATGTAGAACTTTCGCGCCCCGAGGTCGAATAGCACCGCCTGACGTCCATTCCAAGGCAACCAGGCCAAGCCATAGAAAACGATTTGCGTCATCCAGACGAACGCCCAGCGCCAGCGCGCGAAATACCCGTCTACGGCACGCGGCTGGATTTTTTTGCGAACTTCATACAGCGCGTCTGCTTCTGCATCGCTCGCGACATCAAGGTGGACGACAGGGATGTCGGCAAGACGCATATCACTTTGCCGGCGGTTCGTTGGACAAACTCCAGACATAGGCCGCGAGAATTTTTAGCCGGTCATCACTTAAGGTGCCTTCCCACGCGGGCATTACATTGGTCCGGCCGGCGCTAATGGTTCGCACGATCGTTTCCTCATCGCCTCCGTAAAGCCAAGTTTTATCGGCAAGATTAGGCGCACCCATGATCGGGTTGCCCCTGCCATCGTTACCATGGCAGGCAGCGCAGTTTTGCGCATAGATGGCTTTACCGCGCGCAGTGCGCAGGGAGTCGGTTGTCAGGTTGGAAATCGAACGGACATAGTGGGCCACATCACGCACACCTTCGGCGCCAAGCGCTGCACCGAAAGGCGGCATCATCCCCGCACGCCCTCCCGCGATGGTCTTGTACAGCACCTCCGCGTCGCCGCCGTGCAACCAATCCTTATCCGCAAGATTGGGAAAGCCTTTGCTGCCGCGAGCGTCTGAGGCATGACAGCCGGCACAGTAATTCAGAAAAAGATTCTGGCCGATCGCCATTGCGGCGGAATTGCCGGCCATCTCCTCGACGCTCAAGCCGGCGTAGGTTTTATATGCCGCGTCATATTGTTTTTCGGCATTGATGCGCTCCACTTCATATTGCCCGGCCGAACTCCAGCCGAGTTTGCCTTGCCACATCCCCAGTCCCGGATAAAAGGCGAGATAGGCAAAGGCAAAAAGAATCGTGAGATAGAACAGCCAACGCCACCAGTTGGGCAGCGGATTGTTCCACTCGCGCAGGTCTTCGTCCCAGACATGACCGGTGGTATCGACCTTTTCACCCTTCACACGCTTGGTATTCTGCGATTGCAACAACAACCAACAAGCGATGATCGACACCATGGTCAACACGCCTACGTAGAATCCCCAGAAGTCACTGACGAAATCGCTCATGATGCGTCGCCTTCTTCCAGAACCGACCGGGCGGCGCACGAGAAGCGCTGTGTTCGACGGCTGCTATAGGCCCAAATCACGATGCCGATAAAACAGAAAAAGCTAAGCAGCGTAATTGCCGCCCGTAAGTCGTTTATTTCCATGCTATGCCCTATCTACTTTTCAATGCGAGGCCGAGGCTTTGCAGATAAGCCACCAGCGCATCGAGCTCGGTTTTCGCTTTGATGGCGCCCTGTGCACCGTCGATGTCGGCGTCCGTATATGGAACGCCGACCTTACGCAAAGCGCGCATGCGGTCCGCTATGGGCGCGCCTCCGATAGTCGCGCGCTCGAGCCACGGATACGCCGGCATGATCGATTCCGGCACCACGTCGCGAGGATTGAGTAGATGAATACGGTGCCAGTCATCGCTATAGCGTCCGCCGACTCGCGCGAGATCCGGTCCGGTCCGCTTACTGCCCCAGAGAAACGGATGGTCGTAGACGAATTCTCCGGCCACGGAATAGTGACCGTATCGCTCTGTTTCCGCGCGGAAGGGACGAATCATCTGTGAGTGACAGTTGTTGCAGCCTTCGCGAATGTATACATCCCGGCCGGCCAGTTGCAGTGCCGTATAAGGCTTCAAACCCGTGACCGGTTCCGTAGTGGATTTCTGAAAATACAGCGGTACGATTTCCACAAGGCCGCCGACGCTGATGACAAGGATCACCAGCACGATTAGCCAGGTATTGCTGCGTTCGATTTTGTCGTGTGATAAGGCCATGGCGGTCTCTTTATGCGTGCGCGGGGATGACAAGGGGAATGCGCATCTGGGCCTCTGTCGCCTTGCCCACCGCGACAGTTTTGAGCATGTTGTAAAGCATTACGAACATGCCGCTGAGATAGAGCAGACCGCCAAGCATGCGAATGGTGTAGAAAGGCGCGCTCGCTTTGGTCGATTCGACGAAGGTGTACGTCAGCGTGCCGTCGGCGTTTACCGCACGCCACATTAGACCTTGCGTCACGCCCGCGATCCACATCGCCGCGATGTACAGCACGATGCCGAGCGTCGCGACCCAGAAATGCAGCGTGATGAGCTTGGTACTCCACATTTCCGTGCGGCCGACCATGCGCGGGATCAAATAGTAAATTGAGCCGATACTGATGAATCCTACCCAGCCGAGTGCGCCTGCGTGCACATGGCCGATGGTCCAATCGGTGTAATGCGAAAGCGCATTCACCGTCTTGATCGACATCATGGGTCCTTCGAAAGTCGCCATGCCGTAAAACGAGAGCGACACGATGAGAAACTTGAGGATCGGGTCGGTACGTAATTTGTGCCACGCGCCGGAGAGCGTCATTACCCCATTGATCATGCCGCCCCAAGAAGGCGCAAGGAGGATGAGCGAGAACAGCATGCCTACACTTTGCGTCCAGTCAGGCAGCGCCGTGTAATGCAGATGGTGCGGGCCCGCCCACATGTATGTAAAGATGAGCGACCAGAAGTGCACCACCGAGAGCCGATAAGAATAGATTGGCCGCTGCGCCTGCTTCGGTACGAAGTAATACATCATGCCGAGGAATCCGGCGGTAAGAAAAAAACCGACTGCGTTGTGGCCGTACCACCATTGCACCATAGCGTCCTGCACGCCCGCATAGGCAGAGTAGGATTTAGTAAGACTGACCGGGATCTGTGCGCTGTTCACGATATGCAACACCGCTACGGTCAAAATGAATGCGCCGAAGAACCAATTGGCGACATAGATATGCGGTGTCTTGCGCTTGGCGATGGTGCCGAAGAACACGATGGCATAGGACACCCACACCACCGCGATGAGGATATCGATGGGCCATTCCAGTTCGGCGTATTCCTTGGAGCTGGTGTATCCCATGGGGAGCGTGATCGCCGCGAGCACGATCACCGCCATCCAGCCCCAAAAGGTAAATGCCGCGAGCTTGTCGCAGAAGAGCCGCACCTGACAGGTGCGCTGCACGACGTAATAAGACGTTGCGAACAACGCAGAGCCGCCAAAGGCGAAGATCACTGCGTTGGTATGCAAAGGCCGCAGGCGTCCGAAAGACAACCACGGGATGCCATGGCCCAAATCCGGCCAGATGAATTGCATGGCGATGAATACGCCTACCGCCATGCCGACGATGCCCCAGATCACCGTCATGACGGAAAACTGATACACCACCTTGTAGTTATAAGTTTCGCTGTTCTCGCTCATTGATGCGTTCCCCGTTTCTTCCATGCGGATTCGAACTTCCGCCGTTATATAAGGGAATGTTAGGGCGAGACCCAAACGGTCAGTTGATATGGATCAAATGCCCTTCGGGAAGTCGGCCGATGAAGCGGTAAATACGTGGATATCGACATCGACGTGAAGGCCGGCGGTACTAAACTGACAACGCTTCAAATCGATCCGTGGCTGTACAGCGTCGGTATTGGCTATCGCTTCTGAGGAATGCGTGCAACGGTCGGCGCAAGAGACATCGTTTACGTTGACCGTTTAACACTTAGCGTTTCTTGCCGTCATCGTCCATCAGCACCTTGAAAGCCGGCCCTTCCAGATCGTCGAATTGGCCGGAGCGCAGCGCAAACCAAAAGACGACGCCGATCAGAAAAACCAGGACAAGAGACAAAGGGATGAGCAAATAAAGAATGTCCATCAGCGATCCTAGGCTCTCAGCCGCAAAGCATTCAGAACGACTAACAGCGAGCTGACAGACATGCCCACACCGGCGATCCATGGATTGAGCATCCCCATCGCTGCCAGCGGGATGACTGCCAAGTTGTAGCCAAAGGACCAAAACAGATTTTGGTGAATGATCCGGCGCGTACTGCGTGAAACTGAAATGGCGCTTTGCAAATCCGCGAGGCGGCCGTTTAACAGTACCGCATCGGCACGTGTTTGGGCCAAGGTCGCCCCGCTTCCCATCGCGATAGAAACATCGGCCTGCGCGAGGACTGGCGCATCATTAACGCCGTCGCCGACCATGACGACTTTGGCGCCCGCTCGTTGCAGCGCCAAGACGTAGAGGCGCTTTTCCTCCGGTGTGGCGGTGGCGCGAATATTTTGCATGCCTAGGCAACGGGCGACTTCCATAACGACGCCGACGCCATCTCCGCTCAAGAGGTGCGTGTTTTTTCCTGCGGCATGCAGCGACCCGATGAGCGCTCGCGCATCCGGCTTCATGCAATCGCTCAGATCATAGAAGGCAAGCAACGCGTCATTTGTGGCAAGCCATACGCGCGTATATGGCGAAACTGAAAGTTCGGTCGAGATCGCCAGCCCGAAGGGTCCTCGTGCGATTTCAGCGCAATACGCCAATGTGCCTACCCGGTAGGTGCATCCATCAATGATGGCTTGAATTCCGGCGCCGGGGATGTTGCGGCAACTGTCGGTTTGCAGGCTCATCATCCTGCGCGGCGTGCGCAGGGAGGCATTTGCGTGTGCGCAGAGCGCTTTTGCGATCGGGTGCTCCGAAAGATTTTCCAACGTATGAATCACGGCTAGGCAATGTTCTCGCGTGTGCGTGCCCAGTACTTTTTCTGTGACCACGGACAGCTTGCCTTCGGTCAATGTCCCCGTCTTGTCGAAAACGTAATCGGTGGCTTGGGCCATCGTCTCGAGGGCGTGCCCTTTGGTGATGATCAAGCTTTGACGCGCAAGTCGCCCGGTGGCAGCTGTCAACGCCACCGGTGTCGCGAGCGATAAGGCACAGGGACAGGTTGCGACCAGCAGGCTCACCGCGATCCAAGGCGCGCGAATCGGATCGATAAAGGCCCACACGGCTGTCGTGATCGATGTGGCAATGAGTACCCACCACACGAAATGCTGCGCGTACCGATCGGCCATTTCCGCGAGCGGCGGCCGCTGCGCCGCTGCCTGCTCAACAAGTCTCGCAATTGACGCAAGTATCCCTGATTGACCGACGCGTTCGACCCGTACGACGAGCGAACTGTCGACGTTCTGCGATCCACCCACTACTGCGGACCCGGCGATCTTCTGCACAGGCACACTTTCTCCAGTGAGAAGAGCTTCATCGACCGTGCTTATTCCCTCGAGCACCACACCATCTGCCGGGATGGCCTCACCTGGGCGCACCAATAGCAAGTCGCCCGGCAGCAACTGCGCGGCAAGAACGCGCTCTCCGAGGCGCGATGACGGGAATGCACTAAGACGTTCAGCAAAGCTGGGCGTTACGCGTGCCAGATGCGCAAGCGACGCACCCGCGCTCTCGCGCGCGCGAAGTTCTAGATAACGTCCAAGGAGCAGTAGGAAGACGAACATGGTCAGCGAATCGAAATAAACTTCGCCCTGATGCGTAAAAGTGGCCCAGGTGCTTGCTAAGAAGGCGGTCGCAATGCCAAGCGCGACGGGCAAATCCATACCCGCTCGTCCTGCGCGGAGACCCCGGTATGCGCCGAGAAAGAAAGGCTGGGCTGCATAGGCGATGACCGGCACGGTGAGTACGAAGCTTGCCCAGCGCATGAGCGTTTCATATTCCGTAGAGAACTCGCCGGGTTGCGCGATGTAAGCTGGCACGGCATACATCATTACCTGCATCATGCCGAAGCCCGCGACAAAGAGCCGCCAAAGCCACCGACGTTTCTCCGATCGACGCGCATCGTCGATTTGCTGGGGCAGATAAGGATGTGCGCCATAGCCCAGTACAGAAAGCCGCGCCACGATATGGCTCAGTTTGGTGTCTGTTTCCCGCCATGCTAGGGTCGCTCGCCGGGTCACGTAATTCACTTGGACACCGCACACGCCGTCGAGGCGCTTGAGGCTTTCTTCGATCAGCCACAGGCAGGCCGTACAACGCACACCGTCAAGCAGCAGGGCGGCCTCAAGGGTCCCCTCCTCACGGCGTCGCACGAAAGAAGTCTGAAATAGCGGATCGTCATAAGCCTCCAACGTGCGTCGATCAGCGGGCGCCGGAGGCGCACTCGTCTTTTCGCGTAGTCGGTAGTAATCCACGAGACCCATTCCTACGATGGCGCAGGCTGCGGCCTCGCACCCGACGCAGCAGAAGTCCCGCACTTCTCCGTCAAAGAAGGTGCTCGCTATGCCTGCTTCAGCCGGAAGGCCGCAATGAAAGCATTGGGTTTTTTGCGATGGTGCAAGGGTGGCAAGAGGAAGAGCGGACAGCGGAAGACTCCTTGTATGAGAACAAGAGTCTACGCTGCGCTCAAAGCAAGATTTTGATGCAGATCAACGGTAGAACTAGGGATTCCACTAGGGATTCCACTAGGGATTCCCTAAGTGCGAGTACTCGGAATTTTCCGCAGTCGGCCTGCCTCTGAAACATGCTAAGGCTTACTGTTTGGGACGCATAGGTGCATCGTTTGCACCGCCTTCGTGGATGGAAAAACATGATTCCTTGAATGCACAATCGCCATTCTCGAGTGCCGACCTCGCGGCATTCGTCGATGCGCTCTATCAAGACGGCATTACCGGCCTTAAAGGCGCCTTTTCGCGCAAATGGGTCGAGCGCACACGCGAAGAAATGATGTCCGCTTTTTGGGACGCGATACAGCGTCCTGGCAACGCGGTCGGTCGTGGACCTCGCCGCTGGTATGTCGAGACACATCCCCAAAGCTTTAGCGGTTTTGTCGATCTCGTCACTCACCCGTGGGTTACTGGGATGTGCGAGGCGATCCTCGGGCCCGACTATGAGATTGTGGAAATCGGCTTCGATGTGCCATTCCAGGGCGCAAAGTATCAACCCTGGCATCGCGATTTCCCCTCGCCGCCGGAAACCTACGAAGCGCGGCGGATGACGTCTTTAGCTTTCAATCTAACGGGAGTCGACGTCACGACGGACATGGGTCCTTTTGAGATCGCCGTCGGGACGCATTGGGACGACGGTCGCGAATGGCAGAACGAGATGTTTCCGCCAAGCAGCCTGGCGTCGCGCTTTGAAGAGCGAGCCGTTCGGAAATTTCCACAAGCCGGGGATATTAGTTGCCGCTCTGCCTTGACGATCCATCGCGGGACCGAGCACCTCTCCCCCCTTGCCCGTCCTGTGCTGGTCTTAGGTGCCGATGCGCCTGGTGCGGGCCACGCCGCTATGCATGACGTGATGGTGACACAGGAATATTACGAGTCTTTGCCGGATTTAGTACGCAAACACTTGATTTGTAGAGTGGTCGAAAAATTGGAGCCGGTCATCCAAAAGCATGAGATTGAAGGCTTGGTCATGGCACGCGAAGCTTGACTGGGTCCGTGCAGGTCCGGCTATAGGCCGGGAGCGATTCTTGCACGACCCCGGGGTTCGATTAGCGACCCATCCATAACAAAAAATCACCGCGGCCCAGGCGTGCCGCTACAGGGAGTTGGCTGTGCCTTTATCAACGATCAAGCGTTCCGCTCGTGTTCGCGCGCTGTTTGCCGCGGCGAGTACGCTGACAGATGGCATATCGCGTCGCTCCAAGCCCAAGGTTGCCGCCCTGCTGAAGGTCGACCTTGTTTTGCTTGAGCGCTTACGCGCACATATTGTTCCTGTGCGAAATGAGCTGACTCGCGTCGGAGGCGACACCACGGCAGTCGATAAAGCACTTGCCGATATCGAACACGCCAGCGAGTTGAAGGCGAGTTCTTTGAAGAAAATGGAGCCCGCGCCGCCGCTTCCGCAGGAGAAAACAAAGCGGGTTCGTACGAAAAGCACAGCGGCAAAGGCAAGCGCAGGCGGCAGGCTCGCACGTGGCGCGTCTTAGGGCTTTTCTTTCTTGAGGTGTCGGCTTGCCGTAGAGAAGGACGATTGGTCGCGCGTTAGCGCGAGCAATTAATGCAATACGGGTTGGTCCGCGCGGGGAAGCCACGCCCAGTGTTTGATGGTAGCCGCCAGAACGTCTACCGGTGCCGGTTTGGAAATCAGATCATCGAAACCGGCGGTCAGCGCCACCCGCTCCTCTTCTTGGCGATAAGCCGTATAGGCCACCATTCGCGGTCTCGCATCCCCAAAACGCGCATGAATGGCTTTCGCTACCGCATGACCATCCATTCCCGGCATGGCTAAATCGCAGAGCACTACTGCAGGCTTATTGCTTTCCAGCCACTTAAGCGCTTCGCTGCCGGAATACACCACCTTCACCTTGAAGCCACTTTGCTCGAGCACGATCAGCGCTAGATCCGCACTGATCCAGACGTCATCGACGACCAGCACGGTCGTAGGTTTCTTCGTTTTGCTTTCTAGAGTCATCTCGTTGATCGAGTTGATGGAGTACGACTACTTATGGGCGGCTTAAAGCCGCTCGAGGAATAGTTGTCTCACTAGTACCATGTGCCCCCGTCGTTTGGCAATGGCGACTACACGGACGATTCGCGTCCCCTAATATATGACCTCAATGGATAAAGGCGTCAATCAAGTGGTGGACGAAGCGGTGCTCACCGGCCTCGCGCGGATGAAGGCTGATCCCGATTTTGTTCCAGAACTTACTCGGGGCGCGATCGGCCTTTGTGAGAAGTTCGTAGAGCGCATCGGCGAGGCCGTCGGACTTCAGGATGTCGATGCGGTCAAAACGACGGCTCATGCGCTTTACGGCTGCGCCGGAAGCGTCGGCTTTGTCGGGATTACCCGCGTATGCGATCAGTTTCGCGGTCTGGAATCTACCCAGCTCCCCGAGCGGGGTGCGGATTTCGAAAGCAGACTCCGCCACGCACTATCAGCCATCAAGCATTACCTCGAAGCGCGTAAACCTTAATTCATTTTTTTGCGCGGTAGCGGTAGGCTCAATACCTCTATGCCCTCCTCGCGCAAGGCCGCGTTTTCCTTTGGCGTCGCGATGCCGCGAATGCTTCGCTTCGGCGCCTCATCATAGTGGATGCGGCGCGCCTCTTCGGCGAACGCGATACCGACATCCTCACTGCTTTTGAATGCTGCTTCAAGGACCGCCAGGACCGCTTGTTCCATATCCGCATCGCGTTGCGAGGATGCATGCTCGCTCGGTTCGTTCGTTTTTTTTATTTTCGCCGTGGGAAGTTTGTCGATCTCTACACGACCGCAATGCGGGCAAGTTAACAATCCATCCGCGCGTTGCTGATCGAAATCGCCGGTGGAGGCGAACCAGCCTTCGAAGCGGTGTTTATCGGCGCAGACGAGCTCAAAGACGATCATGGCTTGCAGTCGAAACGGTGAATGGTGCCCGGAGCCGGAATCGAACCGGCATGGCCTTACGGCCGAGGGATTTTAAGTCCCTTGCGTCTACCTGTTTCGCCATCCGGGCTAACACCTTAAAGACCTTGGGAACGGTCGCGCCAATCGTGAATGCGTGCGAGGGGCAAACTATACCGAAGCCGATGGCGAAATAACCGGTGTTTCCCTTCATCAGATAGGTTCATCGAAGGGACTTCTCAAACCGCTTTCGGTTCTGCGAACTTGCCGCGGTATCTGGCGCTTTCACCACATGAATTGGAGGCGGGGGTCGGAATCGAACCGGCGTCCACGGCTTTGCAGGCCGCTGCATGACCACTCTGCCACCCCGCCCTCGCTACAACTCAAAGATGCCAAGCGGTGAAACTAAAAGAGGGAAAGCCTTCGCTTTCCCTCCCAAACTGGAGCGGGAGACGAGTCTCGAACTCGCGACCTCAACCTTGGCAAGGTTGCGCTCTACCAACTGAGCTACTCCCGCAAAAGAGGCGGCATTTTAAGGGCTTAAGCGCTCTATGGTCAAGTTTTGCTCTGGCGAGCGAAAGCATGGGGTGCGGCCAGTTTCAGGTAATAAAACATCGACAACAGCGTCAATACCGCAGCGACATATATCAACCAAGTCCCGATGCGCGCCGGATCGAATGCGCCGATGGGTTCGTCATAGAGCAACATTGGGATCGCGATCAACTGGGACACTGTTTTGATCTTGCCCAGAAAATTAACCGCCACACTTTTCGCTTGCCCGACTTGCGCCATCCATTCGCGCAGCGCGGAAATAGCGATTTCGCGGCCGATAATAATGAAGGCAACGATTGCATCCACGCCGTCGAGGCGATTCAAATCAACCAGCACAATAAGCGCAGCGGCGACCATCAACTTGTCTGCGACGGGGTCCAAAAAGGCCCCAAAGGCAGAGGTCTGATTCCACTTGCGGGCAAGATAGCCATCGAGCCAGTCGGTGATCGCCGCTGCAGTGAAAAGGACGGTGGTGATAAGGTTTTTCTCGCGCAGTGAAAACCACGAGTCGGGCAAATAAAAAAACGCCACCAGAACGGGGATGGTGAGGATGCGCAGCCAGGTCAGCAAATTCGGTAGATTTAGTTGCACGGTTATTCCAGCAAGATTATGGGCACCCTTATACAGGGTCAGTGCAATTCTTTGTAGATTCGTTCCGCGAGTGTGCGGCTAATGCCTTCGACCTGCGACAGATCCTCGACGCTCGCCGCGGTGACACCTTTTAGACCGCCGAACCGTTCCAGCAACTGACGCCGGCGCTTACTGCCTACCCCCGTAATGCTTTCCAGACTCGACGTTACTCTGGTTTTTGCTCGCCGGGCACGATGGCCGCTAATGGCGAATCGATGCGCCTCATCGCGAATCTGCTGAATGAGATGTAGACCCGGATGATCGGGACTCAATTGCAAAATGCGGTCGTCTGCGGCAATCACGAGTTCTTCCAATCCGGGTTTGCGCTCAGGCCCTTTCGCCACGCCGAGCAGGTAAATGTCGGAAAGACCGAGGTCCGCGAGGATGCGCCGGGCCGTACTGACTTGCCCTTTGCCGCCGTCGATAAGAATCACATCGGGAACGACGCCCTCGCCGCGACTGATTTTCTCGTATCGCCGGTGAAGGACTTGCGCCATGGCCGCATAGTCATCGCCCGGCGTGATATCCCGGATGTTATAGCGGCGATATTCACCGGTGCGCATGCCGAGTTGATCATAGACCACGCAAGACGCCACAGTCGCTTCCCCTTGGGTATGGCTGACATCGAAGCATTCGATGCGAGCGGCTTGTGCCGGCAAGCCGAGTGCTTCTCGCATGGCGGCAAGACGCGCTTCTTGGGTGCCCTGCTCGCGCACGCGCTGTGTGAGCGCGTTCCGAGCATTGCGCTCTGCCATTTCCAGCCATGCTCGCCGTTCCGTTGTTGGCCGCGTGACAAGATGAACTTCATGCCCGGCATGTTCGCTCAACACTTCGGCGAGGCCATCGGTATCGCTGCCTTCCGGTAGAACAATAATGTCCGGCACCGGGCTTTGCGCATAGTGCTGCGCCAAAAACGCTTCGATGATTTCCGCGATGCTGTGCTCCTCGGCATGTTGCGGAAAAAAACTTTTGTCGCCGAGGTAGCGACCATTGCGTACAACCACCATATTGACGCAGGTAACGCCGTTATCGATCACACAGGCCACCGCGTCCGCATTCAAACTCTTGTGCGTATCGACAAACTGCCTACCCTGCATCGCCGATAGCGATTGGATTTGATCGCGGTAAAGGGCGGCCTGCTCAAAGTCGAGTTTGTCGGAGGCCGATTGCATGCGCTGGGCAAGCCCATTCAAGACATCATCTTCGCGACCCTGCATAAACAGTTTTGCGTTCTGCACATCGGCCGCGTATCGATCGGCATCGATCAGATTGACGCAGGGCCCTGAACAACGCTTGATCTGATAGAGCAGGCAGGGACGCGTGCGGTTTTTGAATACCGCATCCTCGCAGGTACGCAAGCGGAAGACTTTCTGCAGCAGCTGAATACTTTCCCGAACCGCGCCCGCATTGGGAAAGGGGCCGAAAAAAGTGTTCTGACGATCCAGACTGCCGCGATGAAAGCCGAGGCGTGGATAAATATCGCCGCTGATCATCAAGTAAGGGTACGACTTATCGTCGCGAAAAAGAATGTTGTATCGCGGCGCGAGCGATTTGATCAGATTGTTTTCAAGCAGCAATGCTTCGGCTTCGGAACCGGTGACCGTGATCTCCATCGCCGCAACTTGCGTCAACATATGTTGCGTGCGCGGGCCGTGCGTGCCCTTGTGGAAATAAGAAGACACGCGTTTTTTCAGGTCGCGTGCCTTGCCGACGTAAAGGACATCCCCGGAAGCGTTCAACATCCGGTAGACGCCCGGTACATTCGACAACCCAGCAATGAAAGTCGTGCTATCGAACACGGCAGCTTTAGGCGTTCAATAAATCCGCAATATCGGCGAATACCGCCTCGAACATCGCGGCGGTCAAACGTTTGGTTTGGGTATTGTAGCGGCTGCAGTGATAGCTATCGATTAGATGAATGCCCTGGGGGAGATTGTGGCGTGCATGGTGGCCAAAACGGAATGCGGAAAGCTTGAGTCCCATTCCCATCAACACGGCATCATGCGCAATACGGCCTAAAGCAAGGATGACTCTCGGCGGCTGTTGCGCCAGTTCCGCCGCGAGATACTGATTGCAGCGCTTGATTTCGTCAGGCGCGGGCTTATTTTCCGGCGGAAGACATTTGACCGCATTGCTAATGCGGCAATTTATCAACGACAGCCCGTCATCGGCTTCCGCGGTACCCACCATATTGGCATAGCCGAACTTGAAGAGTGTTTCGTAAAGCAACACGCCCGCAAAATCGCCGGTGAACGGACGGCCTGTGCGGTTCGCGCCGTGCATTCCTGGTGCCAGACCGACAATAAGTAATGAGGCTTCGGGATCGCCGAAGACAGGAACCGGATGCGCGTAATACTCCGGATGCTTCGCGCGCACCGTCGCGAGAAAAGCCGCTAAACGGGGGCATTGCACGCATGCACGCTCGAAGACAGGCGCAGAACAGCTTTGTTTCATCGCGGCCTACGCGGTCATCAAACCTGCGCCACGTGCCTGAGCCAAGGCCTCGAGCGCGAGCTTGTACGCGGGGATTGCATGTTGATCAATGATGGCGCTGCCTTGACGGCGCATCGCCTCCGCCCGTGCTTGAGAAAGCGACGCGGTCCCAAGCCCATCTAGGAGCTTGCGTGCTTCGATCGGCGCATTGCAAACAAGCACCATATCGCAGCCGGCTGTAAGCGCCGCCCGTGCGCGTTCTACGACACCGCCTGCGACACTAGCCGCCTCCATCGACAGATCGTCGCTGAATATCAGCCCATCGAAACCATAACGCCTGCGAAGTATCTCCTGCAACCATCGTTGCGAAAAACCGGCGGGCCGTGCATCTACCTTCGGATAGATAACGTGTGCCGGCATGATGCCCGCGAGTCCCCGAGGGATAAGTTCTCGATAAGGCCGCATATCCGTAGCCTCGATCGCAGCTAGCTCTCGCTCATCCGTTGGATAAGCGATGTGTGAATCGGCGGCCGCGAACCCATGTCCCGGGAAATGTTTGCCGACGGCGCCCACGCCCAATGTGCCCAGGCCTTCGATCAACTCGCCGGCCAGATAGGCAATGGCATCCGATTTCTCATGGAAGGCGCGGTCGCCGATCACACTGCTCTGGTTGAAATCGATGTCGAGCACGGGTGTGAAGCTGAAGTCCACGCCATGCGCCCGTAACTCCGTAGCCAGAATCACACCCAAGCTATGCGCGAGATTCATCGCCGCGGAGGGCGCAGTGTCGAACAATTGTCCGAGCGCCCTCATGGGCGGTAAACGAGTGAAACCTTCGCGGAAACGCTGGACGCGGCCGCCCTCCTGATCGACCGCAATGAGCAGTGACGGCGAACGCACGGCGCGAATGTCCGCGGTCAAAGCACTCAGTTGCTCGGGCGATTGGTAATTGCGCGCAAAAAAAATCACGCCGCCGACAAGTGGGTGGGCAAGGACACTGCGTTCCTCGTCGCTGAGGCTAAAACCAGCAACGTCAAGCATGACGGGGCCGAGAGGTATGTTAAGCATCGTTCTCGCCCTCCAAGACGACATAGGCCGCCGCCATTTCACGCTCGTCGGTCAGGCTGACATGCGCGCGGAGAACGCCTCGGCTTTCCAGCATTGTTTTTAACGCCGGTTCGAATTCGAAATGCGGCCTACCGGAGGAGTGGTTCATGACGCCGATATTGCGCCAAGTGACAGGCGTGCGAATGCCGGTCCCCAGCGCTTTGGAAAAAGCTTCTTTTGCGGCGAAACGCTTCGCGAGATAGGCGGCCGGTTTGGCATGCGTTTGAAAGCGAGCGTACTCAGACCTGCTGAGAATGCGTTGCGCGAACCGTTCGCCATGTCGAGCAAGCGCCTGCTCGATACGCGGTATTTCAATGAGATCGATACCAATACCTAGAATCATGCGGTATTCGAATTCGCATAAGTGATGAGATTCTTCATTTCGCGAACAGCCTCGCGCATACCGATGTACAAGGCACGGCTGACGATCGCATGCCCGATGTGGAGCTCTCTTATGCCCGGCAATTGCGCCACCGGCTTGACGTTGAAATAGTTTAATGCGTGTCCGGCATTGAAGCGCATGCCTTGTGCCTGAATTGCCGCGCCCGCCCGACGCAGCATATCCAGTTGCTCAATGACGGGTTTGCTTTGCGCATCGCGGCCCTTGGAATGGAACATATGCGCATAAGGCCCGGTATGCACCTCGCATACCGATGCGCCGATGCGTTGAGCGGCCTCGACCTGCTTCAATTCCGCATCGATAAATACGCTCACCACGATGCCCGCGTCGGTCAATCTTGCAACCGCCGTTTTCAAACGCGCTTCTTGTGCAACGATATCCAAGCCGCCTTCGGTCGTGATTTCGTGTCGGCCCTCGGGCACCAGCATGGCCATTTCCGGCTTAATGCGACACGCAATACCGACCATCTCATCGGTTCCCGCCATTTCGAGATTGAGCTTGATATGCGTGAGTTCGCGTAAACGTCGAACGTCTTCGTCTTGAATATGCCGGCGGTCTTCACGTAGATGCACAGTGATACCGTCCGCGCCGCCCAAATGGGCTTCCACTGCGGCCCACACGGGATCCGGCTCATAGGTACGGCGTGCTTGGCGCAGCGTTGCGACGTGATCGATGTTGACACCGAGTTCGATCATAGTTGCTGGAGTTCCTTGAAGACATTGCGTGTATGCAAAGGCTGCCGGTCGAGCCGGTGGTTAATCAGCATCCGCATGAGTTGTTTGTATTGTGGCAGGGTTGCCGGGTCGCTGTAATCTTCTTCCGCGATCGCGAGCAAGGTGCTTCCGCTGAAAACCGGATAGGCGGCGCTCGTCGCGGCTCGCACCGGGCCTCGCTCGGGTTCGTACGCATAGGCGCTCTGTGGATCCAGGCGCCCGCCGCTTTCTGCGTCGCGATCCAGCGTCATGGCGTAACCGACCTCTTTCAGCAAGGCTTTCTCGAAGCTGCGCAGTACCTCTGCCCGCACGCTTCCATCGGACAAGCCTTCTAAGGCTTGCGTATATCGATCGAACAAGGTCTCGTGAGGGTCTTCCCTCGCCATGAGGCGCAGCAAAAGTTCGTTCAAATAGAAACCGCACAACAGCGCATCGCCCTGGAGTAGCGGATGACCGCCGCTCCATTCACACCCATTTAGGGTGCGCACCTCTCCCCGTCCGGACCAGCCCGCTAACAACGGTTGGAAAGCCATGAGTATGCCGCGCAGATTGGAGCGTGGGCGACGCGCGCCCTTTGCCAGCAAAGGCAACCGGCCGTGCGTCCGACTGAAAACCTCCAACAGCAAACTACTCTCGCTATATGGATAGCTATGCAGCACAAAAATCCGGTCTTGTTCTACCCGTCTTCGTTCAACCACCGTCGTAACCCAATTTACGCAGCTGGCTCGCGTCTTCGCTCCAGCCGCTTCTGACTTTCACCCAAATTTCCAGGAAGACCTTGCCGCCAAAAAGCTTCTCCATATCGAGGCGGGCAGCCGTTGCCAGCGTTTTGAGCTTCTCTCCCTTTTTTCCGATGATGATCGCTTTGTGTCCTTCGCGGTCGACCACGATGGAGGCATAAATGCGCCGTAACTTGCCCTCTTCTTGAAATCGGTCGATGACGACGGCGCTGCCATAAGGGACTTCTTCGCCGAGAGAACGGAAAAGTTTCTCCCGAATCAGCTCCGCCGCGAGAAACCGCTCGTTGCGGTCGGTGATTTCGTCCTCATCGTAGATCGCCGGTTGTTCCGGAAGCTGCGTACGCAGTACATTGAGTAGCTCGGTCGTATTTTTCCCCAATCGGGCACTGAGCGGCACCACCGCCGTAAACGCAAACTCCTTCGCGATCATGTTGAGATAAGGCAACATTTCGGTCGGGCCCTTGAGCTTGTCCGCTTTGTTGACCGCCAACACCACCGGACGATCTTTGGGAAGCAATTTGAGTACGGCACGATCGGCCTCCTCCAGCACACCCGCTTCCACAACAACAACAATGGCGTCCGTATCTTGTAAAGCCTGTCGTACATTGCGGTTGAGCATCTTGTTGAGATTACCGCCGTGCTGGGTTTGGAACCCCGGCGTGTCCACAAAAATAAACTGTGCATCCTTGCGCGTGACGATACCGCACAGTTTATGGCGAGTGGTTTGCGGCTTGCGCGAAGTGATGCTGAGCTTTTGTCCGACGAGTCGATTGAGTAGCGTTGATTTGCCCACGTTCGGCCGACCGACGATTGCAATGTGCCCGCAACGGAACTCGCTCATCCGCTCGCCTGATTGAGTAGATCGAAGGCGCGCCCAGCCGCCTCTTGTTCCGCCAGTCTGCGGCTGGCGCCATTACCCACTGTGCGCAATTGAAACTCTTCGATCAGGCATTCGACTTCGAAGCGTTGCTCGTGCGCGGCGCCTTGCGTGGCGATCACCTGATATTGCGGGAGGGCGTGCTTACGGCTTTGGAGCCACTCCTGCAGTTGAGTCTTCGCATCTTTATCTACCGTCACGCCGGGATCGAGATTATTCAAGGTGTCGCCATACAGGCGCAATATCGCCTCGCGGGCCGGCTCGAATTTTCCGTCGAGGTAGATCGCGCCTACCAAAGCCTCGAATGCGTCGGCGAGAATTGACGGACGGCGGTGCCCGCCGCTTCGCAACTCGCCTTCTCCCAGCCGCAGGTATTCCCCCAATTGGATGGCGTCGGCATGTTCGAACAAGCTTTGCTCGCGTACCAAGCTCGATCGGAGCCGAGAAAGTTCCCCCTCCTTTAAAGCAGGGAAGCGCGCGAAAACTTCGCCGGCCACAATAAAATTGAGAACGCTATCGCCGAGAAATTCCAAGCGTTCGTTATGCGGCGTGCTATGGCTGCGGTGCGTGAGCGCCTGTTGAAGCAGACCCGGATTATTGAAGCGATAGCCTATGCGCTCTTGCAGCCGGTCAAGTTTCGCATTCAAGCCATTACTTTCAATTCAGAACGATCGCCCACCGCCGCCTGCGGTGCTGGAACCTTCAAATTCAATGTAAATGCTGATGTTGTGAAACAGGGGGATCTTCTTATCGTAAGCAAAGGACAGAGTGTTGCCTTGAACGATGATGTCGCGGTCGGTGATCACATCAATGCGATCGATATCCGCCTGCCTATTGAAGGCCCTTCGAACTTCCGCAGGATCCGTGGCCCCAGTACGGGCGACCGCTGCGATCGCTTTCTTAACAGTGAAGTACTCGATATAAACCGGTGCAAGCTTGAGCACCAACAACGCGATGAATGCGATCACGCCCAAGGTCACCAACAACCCAAAAATACCCATGCCTCTTTGAACGTTTTTCATTCGACATCCTCTCTATTGGAAGGAACCGATACGGCCCAAATTGCCGAGATTGAACCAGATGAAAAATGCTTTCCCGACGACATTCTCATCCGGCACGAAGCCCCATACTCGGCTGTCTTCGGAATTGTCGCGATTATCGCCCATCATGAAATAGTGACCTTCCGGTACCGTGCAGCTAAAGCCCTCGGCATTGTAAGAGCACCGATTGGCATAAGGGAATGGACGGGGCCGTAAAATACCTCCCGACTGTGAATCGTCGTTCAATATGTCATGTTTGACGCCGTTCAGCGTTTCCGTGAAGCGTCTTGAATAGAGCATCCGTTCGGGATGCAAGTAATCCGGTGCTTCCACCAACGGCTGAGGCTCGCCGTTGATGTAGAGCCGCTTATTACGATACACGACCGTATCTCCGGGCGTTCCGACGACACGTTTGATGTAGTCCAGGGACGGCTTTTCGGGATAACGAAACACCATCACGTCCCCCCGCTGCGGGTCGTTCAGCTGTACGATTTTCTTATTGATGATCGGGAGCCGAATCCCGTACGTGTATTTATTGACCAGAATGAAATCGCCTACCAGAAGCGTGGGAATCATGGAGCCGGAAGGGATGCGGAAAGGCTCGACGACAAATGAGCGCAGGACGAAGACGATCAAAATTACGGGGAAGAAGCTGCGTGGGTATTCGATCCACCAGGGTTCCCGCTGACCCGTCATACGCCGCTGCCTTGCAAAGTAAAGCTTGTCTGTAAGCGCGACTGCGCCTGTGAAGACCAGCAGAATGAATAAAATCAGCGCAAAGGTCATTGGGCTCTCTTGGTGTTGTTGATGTAAGGCTTCTACTTACTATCTACTTGGAGGATCGCGAGGAAGGCTTCTTGTGGAATTTCCACCGAACCCACTTGCTTCATGCGTTTCTTGCCCGCTTTCTGTTTCTCGAGCAGCTTGCGCTTGCGCGAGATATCGCCGCCATAACATTTCGCAAGTACGTTCTTGCGTAACGCCTTGACGTTTTCGCGAGCGATGATATTCGCTCCGATGGCGGCTTGCACCGCGATATCGAACATTTGCCGGGGGATCAGCTGACGCATTTTGGCGGCGAGCTCGCGCCCGCGATAGGCGGAATTCGCTCGATGGACCATTAACGAAAGCGCGTCGACTTTTTCGCTGTTGATCAGAATATCGAGTTTCACCATGTCTGCGGCGCGGTATTCCTTAAATTCGTAATCGAGCGACGCGTAGCCCCGGCTGGCCGATTTGAGCTTGTCGAAAAAGTCCATGACGACTTCGTTCAAGGGCATCTCATACGTCAATTGCACTTGGCGCCCGTGATATTGGATATTGCGTTGTACGCCGCGCTTGGTTGTGCACAGCGTAATAACCGTACCGACGTATTCCTGCGGCAGAAAAATGTTTGCCGTAATGATCGGCTCGCGGATTTCTTCGATTTTTGATGGGTCCGGCATTTTCGAGGGATTCTCGACGAGCATTTGGGTGCCGTCGCGCATCAGCACTTCATATACCACCGTCGGTGCCGTGGTAATCAAGTCCATGTCATATTCGCGTTCCAGTCGTTCCTGCACGATGTCCATATGCAGTAAGCCGAGGAAGCCGCAACGAAAACCGAAACCGAGCGCCTGGGAGGTTTCCGGTTCATATTGCAGGGACGCGTCATTGAGCTTGAGCTTGGTCAGCGCGTCGCGCAGCGCGTCATACTGATTTGATTCCACCGGATAGAGCCCCGCGAAGACTTGCGGCTGGATTTCTTTGAAGCCTGGGAGCGCTTCCGCTGCAGGACGCTCGGAGAGCGTAACTGTGTCGCCGACGCGCGCCGCTTGAAGTTCTTTGATGCCTGAAATGATGAAGCCCACCTCGCCGGCAGACAGCTGTGTTCTGGTTTGTGAGTGCGGAGTAAATACGCCGACCTGTTCACAGAGGTAACTTGCTTTACTCGACATGAGCAGTAGCCGGTCTTTCGGCTTGAGCATTCCGTCAACCATCCGCACAAGCATCACGACGCCGACATAATTGTCGAACCACGAATCAATTATCAGTGCTTTGAGCGGCGCGGCCGGGTCTCCCTTGGGAGGCGGAATTCGTTCAATTACTGCTTCGAGAATATCCTCGATTCCTTGCCCAGTCTTCGCGCTCGCCTCAATGGCGGCCTGTGCGTCGATACCAATCACATCTTCGATTTCGGCAATCGCCTGCGCCGGATTTGCCGAGGGGAGATCGATTTTATTCAGGACCGGAATGACGTCGACGCCCTGCTCAATCGCCGTATAGCAATTGGCGACGGTTTGCGCTTCAACGCCCTGAGTGGCATCGACAACAAGCAGAGCCCCTTCGCAAGCCGCCAACGAGCGGGACACTTCATAGGAAAAATCGACGTGCCCAGGCGTATCGATCAGATTGAGGTTATAGATTTTTCCGTCGCGCGCCTTGTATTGCAGAGCGGCGGTCTGCGCCTTGATCGTTATGCCGCGTTCCCGCTCCAGGTCCATGGAATCGAGTACCTGGGCAGACATTTCGCGTTCGGACAAACCGCCGCAGTGCTGAATGAAGCGATCGGCCAGCGTCGATTTACCGTGGTCGATATGGGCGATGATTGAAAAATTACGGATGTGCTGCATGGTCAGGCCAGAAAAAAAGGGCGCTTTGCAGCACCCTTTCCCTACTTCGAATTCCCGATTTTAGCAGGACCGCGCCTGCTCCGGGGACCGCCCTGACGGTCACTGGCCGTTGGCCTCGCCTCTGAACGTGGCGAAAACGTTGTTGTCGCCCCGTCTGAGTTGGAGGGTAAGCGTGCTGCTCTTGTCGATTTGCGCGAGCAGCTTATTCAAGTGTTCGGCGCTCTTGATTTCTGTGGATTGGCCCTTGGCCGTGAGCGCGACAATGATATCGCCCGGCTGCACATCGGCTTTAGACGTTCCGCGAACCTCGTCCACGAGCGCCCCGCCGGACAAACCTGTTGCACGTTTGCGATCTTCGCCCAAGTCGCGCACCACGAGTCCCAAGCGGTTTGCCGCCGCAGCAGGCCGTTCGGGCGAGCGTCGATCCCCTCGTTGCGCAGTACGGTCATCGGGCATTTCACCGATCACGACGTTTACTTCGCGCGTATTACCGCCCCGCCACACTTGTAGCGTCGATTTGCTGCCAGGTTTTGTCGCGCCGACGAGGCGCGGCAAATCCTGTGAAGAACTAACCGACTTGCCGTCAAACTTGAGAATAATGTCGCCTGGCTCGATACCGGCTTTTTCGGCAGGCCCGCCTTTTTCGACCGCATTGACGAGTGCACCCACCGGGTTCTTAAGCCCAAAGGAATCGGCCAATTCCTTGGTGACTTCCTCAATGACGACGCCGATGCGGCCCCGGCTGACTCGCCCGGCAACACGCAATTGCTGTTGCACATCCAAAGCGACGTCAATGGGAATCGAGAAAGATAGCCCCATGAAACCGCCCGTGCGACTGTAAATCTGTGAATTGATCCCGACAACCTCGCCGCGGAGGTTGAATAATGGCCCGCCTGAATTGCCCGGATTAATTGCCACGTCCGTCTGAATGAAGGGAACGAAGCTTTCCTGTGGCAGGGACCGCCCTTTTGCGCTCACGATACCTGCCGTCACCGTATTGTCGAAGCCGAACGGTGAACCGATGGCGACGACCCATTCGCCGACCTTGAGTTTGCTTGGATCGCCGAAACGCACGACGGGCAAGTTCGCCGCCTCGATTTTCAGCAAGGCGATGTCGGTACGACGGTCCGCGCCGATCACTTTCGCTTTGTATTCGCGTTTGTCATTCAACTTGACCGTGATCTCATCAGCGGAATCCACCACATGCGCATTGGTCAATACATATCCGTCGGCGCTGATGATGAAACCCGAGCCCAGAGAATTGGATTCAAATTCCCGCGGTCCACCGCGCGGCTGAAAACGCCGAAAGAATTCGTAAAAAGGGTCGTCTTCATCCAGTTGGGGCATCTGCGGCAGTGCCGTCTGACGGCGCGTCTGCGTCGTACTGACGTTCACCACCGCGGTGCCGCTCTGTTCCGCAATCTGCGTAAAGTCGGGCAGCGACTGCTGTGTGAACGCCGGCGCGCTGAGCGTCAACGAGGCGAACAGAAGTACGATCGCATAGAAACGGTTCATATCAAAAATCCGCATGGTTAAGAGATAAAAGAGAAAAGAGGAGAGAAGACGTATTCAGCCCTCAGGCCGTCAACTGGGTGGACGATACTCGATCGCTTCGGCGATGGCGCGCACGCTTTCACCGGGGACTTCTCCGACAACCGTCACGAGGTGGCTATCGAACTTGCGAGTGTAAACATTCAAAACGCCCTGCTTCATGGGCCCTACTCGCGCTTGTGCGGTTTTCGCGCCAAGAGTTTCGATGAATACTGAAATTGCGGCCAACCCATCCGACACAACGATATGGCCGACATCCCTTGTTTCGCCCATGTTTCGCCTGAGCTCGGCGATTTTTTTGTAGCCGGGCGGCAGGCTTTTCAAAGTCCAGCCGGATTTGGAAAGATCGGCCGGGGTCACGCCGGAAACTTCCACACGCCATGCCCTGCCCTTGTCGGCAAAACGCGATTTGACGAGATCCTTGTCGATGCGCCCGCCGAGTTGTAATTGAGTAAAAGCGAACTGTTCGATCAACTCGCGCTTATCGTTGAATGTCTTTGCCTTAACCAGCATGCCGGTGTTCACGTCTGCCCAAAGTTTATGGCCATAACGTAGATTGTCTTTGGGCTCCAAGATCAGCGCCTGACAATCGTAACCGGCGATTCGCTCGATCTCGCCTTTGCGAATAGTGTATTGCTCGGCGATATCCTTCAATTGGTCCCCACGCATCGAGGGGAAAGGTTTCGTTTCGCGCTGGCTGTCGATCTTCACCTTCGACACCTGCGGTAAATAACATTTCACTTCATCGTTTTCCCGAACGATCTCGCGGGGCGGGCCATCAAGGGTTTCGACCCGCTCATGCACCCCGGCGCTGTCAACGATGCGGGTGATGCGAGAAGTCTCGACATGGTCCCCGTGCTGATACACGAAGGTGCCTGTGTAACTGAGTCCATCCGTTGCGGTATAAATGCGCTGCAGCCACTGCAACGCTTCAGGATTGCTTTGGGCGAGAGCCGCAGTACCGTACCAGAAAGACCCGGCCGCAATGGCCGCCGCCACCAACCTGCTCATATCAGCGTTGCCCATCCCCGCTCGATACGTTGCGCACATAAGGTGCGACGCCGGACATGCCAAAGCCTGATGCGAAGCGTTGATGGGCTAACTGGTAATCATCCATATTTTGCGATGCCGGGATGACGCGTACCTCCGCTTGGGGCACGTTCGGTTGAGCGGTAGCGATCTGTTCGCTTTGAGGGCCGAAGAAGGGATAAGCCATCCAACCGACAAAGCCGACCGCGGCCACACTTGCCGCTGCGGAGAGGGCCCATCGGGTAGGTTGTTTTATTGGAAGGGTGCGTCGAGGGGAAAGAACGGTGGGTTCGGCGGCCAGTGCCGTGGAAAAGCTGGATTTGAGGGAGGACACGGTATGGCCACGCATGGCATCGCCGACGAGATGATAAAGATTCCAAGTTTCGCGCAGCTCTTTATCAACCTTGAGCGCTTTGAAGCAGCCATCACACTCGCCATCGTCGAGTTGATCGTCCATCAGTGCGGAAATCTTCTCTTTCATCGCTTACCTCACCACCTTTTGTCCTTGCTTGTATCGAGCAGCGGCCGCAATTTCGTAGCGATCGCCTCGCGCGCTCTGAATATCCGTGATCGGACCGTGCCGATCGGGCAATTCATAATGCTGGCGATCTCTTCGTAGCTGAGACCCTCAATCTCGCGCAGCGTAATCGCCGTGCGAAGATCTTCCGGCAAGTCGGCCATTGCCTGGTCGACCGTGTTGCCGATTTCCTTGGACATCAACAAGCTCTCGGGCGAATTGATGTCGCGTAACTGCTCGCCATCCTCGAAGCTCTCGGCTTCTTCGGAATCGTATTCCGTGGTCGTCGGTGCGCGCCGACCCATCGCCACCAAATAGTTCTTGGCGGTGTTGATGCCGATGCGGTACAGCCAAGTGTAGAAAGCGCTATCTCCCCGAAACGCGGGTAATGCACGGTATGCCTTGATGAAAGCTTCCTGTGCAACGTCTTCTACTTCCGCCGGATCCCGGATAAACCGGGACAGCAAACGACCGAGCTTGCGCTGATATTTTGAAACGAGCAGATCAAACGCATGTTTGTCGCCCGCTTGCGCGCGCTCGACCAATCGCTGGTCGATTTCCCGATCGCTCATTTGCCCGCAGCCCGAGCGAGCCGAAGCCCGTCCTCACGCGGCGGCGGCAGTATACCGGGTACTCCGATGCAACTTGGCCACGACCTTGCAGCTACAGACAGGATCATCATCCCTAAAGTTCATTTCCCTTTGGCGCATCGTCCAACGGATGCCAACGAAGCCACATCCGCAACCTTCTGAAACTTTGCTTGTCGACCGAATCTGCGGCGACCAGTATATGTGCGGTCCGTTGATCCGGGTATTGGGCTCTGAGAAAGGCAAGATGTGGCCCCGGTGTTGCACCGCCCAGAAACCGTAGTTTCTGCGTCTTTTCGCCGGAATCGGTTGCGCTTAACCCGTCGTCACGCCAGTCCAGGCGACGCGTGCAAGTGGGGTGGCGCAGACGGGCACGTTGCCAATGTGCGATGCAAGAAAGAAGGAGCCCGACGAGCGTAATGAGAAGCGCCACAGGCGGCAATGCGACCCACGCACATGCCGCGGCAATCGCATGGACTAGCAGAACCGCCCCGCTGAGGGCGGACGAGGGTCGGCAATCGACGCGCAGATTGCGGTTCACACCCGCGTGAAAATCAAGGTGCCGTTTGTGCCGCCGAAGCCGAAAGAATTCGATAGAGCGGCGCGGATCGGCATATCGCGCGCTTCCAGCGGTACGTAATCCAAGTCGCAAGCCGGATCGATGTTAAGAAGATTGGCCGTAGGCGGCGCCACTTGCTCATGTACGGCAAGCGTCGAAAAAATCGCTTCAATCCCACCTGCAGCCCCCAGCAAGTGGCCGGTCATCGATTTGGTCGAACTCATGGCGAGCTTATACGCATGGTCGCCGAAGCAGCGTTTCACTGCCATGCTTTCAGCCACATCCCCTAGCGGTGTGGACGTGCCATGCGCATTGATGTAGTCGATCTGGTCGGTATTCAAGTTGGCATTGCGAAGCGCATTTGCCATACAACGTGCAGCGCCTGCGCCATCTTCTGAAGGCGCCGTCATGTGATAGGCATCGGCACCCATGCCATAACCGGCGAGTTCGGCATAAATCTTGGCGCCGCGTTTCTTCGCGTGTTCATATTCTTCAAGTACCAGCACGCCAGCGCCTTCACCTAATACAAAGCCATCGCGGTCTTTATCCCAAGGCCGGCTCGCTCCCGCTGGATCGTCATTGCGGGTAGACAAGGCGCGCATGGCGGCAAATCCGCCAATGCCCAAGGGGCTGACCGTCGATTCCGCGCCGCCGGCGATCATCACGTCCGCGTCGCCATATTCAATCAGGCGGCCTGCTTCGCCGATGCAGTGGTTGGAAGTCGTGCAGGCGGTGACCACCGCGAGATTCGGTCCTTGCAAGCCGTACATGATCGACAAATGGCCGGAGATCATGTTGATGATGCTCCCCGGTACAAAGAAGGGAGAAATCTTTCGCGGGCCGCCATTACGCAAGTCTTCATGCGTATTCTCAATGAGCGGTAGACCCCCGATACCGGAGCCAATCACGCAGCCAATGCGTTCCGCGTTTTCTGCGGTGACTTCGATCGTGGAATCCTTGAAGGCTTGGATTGCGGCCGCCAAGCCGTAATGGATGAAGGTATCCATGCGGCGCGCCTCCTTTGCGGGAATGTACGCGGCGATATCGAAGCCTTTTACTTCACCAGCGATTTGGCTCGCATAAGCGGCCGGATCGAAGCGAGTAATGCGAGTGATGCCGGATTTACCGGCACGGATGTTGGTCCAGGCTTCAGCAACCGTATTGCCTACGGGACTGATGATGCCAAGACCAGTTACGACTACACGGCGACGCGACAAGAAATGCTCCGCTGGTCTTTAGGAAAGTTTGCAGGGGAAAAACATCTTCCCATGCTTCTGCGATCGAGTATTCACAAGAGCCGGGCTCTCAAGATGGTGGGACGCGCCGCCGAGCGGCGGCGCCGAAGTCCCTTCTGCAGCTTAGGCTTTTTTGCCGTGCGCGTTGATGAAATCGACGGCTTGCTGCACGGTGGTGATTTTCTCGGCTTCCTCGTCCGGGATTTCGGTTTCGAATTCCTCTTCGAGCGCCATCACCAACTCGACGGTGTCGAGCGAATCCGCGCCGAGATCGTCTACAAACGAGGATTCGTTTTTGATTTCAGCCTCGTTTACGCCCAGTTGCTCGGCAACGATCTTCTTGACGCGTTGTTCGACATTTTCCATTGGGGACTCCTTCCCTCTCTAGTGTTCTAGGGTGATTCAAGCGGGGCGGATTGTAGCAGAACTGCACTGCGCCACGCACTCTGCCGCCTGAATCAATTCATGTACATACCGCCGTTGACATGCAAAGTTGTGCCTGTCACGTAGGCGGCGCCAGGCGAGGCCAGAAAAACGACCGCCGCCGCGATATCCTCTGCACGTCCAAGACGGCCGAGGGGAATTTGGGTCAATAAGGCGTCGCGCTGCGCTTCGGGCAGTGCGCGCGTCATATCCGTGTCGATAAATCCGGGAGCAATGCAATTGACGGTGATATTGCGGCTACCGATTTCACGCGCGAGTGACCGGGTCAGTCCGCCGATACCGGCCTTCGCGGCGGAATAATTGACTTGTCCTGCGTTGCCGCTCGCGCCCACCACGGACGTGATATTGATCATCCGCCCGGTGCGCGCCTTCATCATGCCGCGCAATACCGCGCGGCACAGCCGAAAAACCGATTTCAGATTCGTGTCGATAACGGCATCCCACTCGGCGTCTTTCATACGCATCAACAGGTTGTCCTGTGTAATGCCGGCGTTATTGACCAGAATGGACACCGCGCCGAACTCCTTTTCAATGGCCGCTACAACCTGCTCGATGGCGTCGGGGTCGTTAACGTTCAATTTCATGCCGCGGCCTTTGATTTGACCCGTGGCGAAACTTTGAGAAATCGCGGTCGCGCCTTCATCCGTGGTCGCAGTACCGACGACTGTGGCCCCGGCATTACCGAGTGCCAAGGCGACGGCATTTCCTATCCCCCGAGAGGCGCCGGTAACGAGCGCAATTTGACCTTGCAGCATGCTCAATGCGCCTCCAAGGCTGCGATGCCTTGCTCGATGCTTGCCCGGTCGGCTAGGGCCATGCCCTGTACGCCGTCGGCGATTCGTTTGGAAAGCGGTGCAAGAACTTTGCCGGGCCCGCATTCGGCGATGTGAGTGACGCCGGTGGCGGCCATTGCCCGAATCGTCTCTACCCAACGGACCGGATGGTTCGCCTGGCTTACCAACGCTTCGCGAAGGGCCTCCGGCGTTGTATGCGATTGAACGTCGACGTTGTGAATAATCGGAATTATGGGTGGGTTGAAATTGACGCTTTGCAAATAGTCGCGCAGCCGCGAGGCCGCAGGCGTGAGTAGCGAGGAGTGAAATGGTGCGCTAACGGGCAAAGCCACGGCCCGTTTCGCCCCTTTTTGTTTGACGATTTCCATCGCGCGCTGAACGGCCGCGGTATGCCCCGCAATGACAACTTGGCCCGGCGCATTGAAATTCACGGCTTCAACGACTTCGCCTTGTGCCGCTTCGACACAAGCGGCTTTCACTGTTTCGTCATCCGCACCAAGAATAGCGGCCATCGCGCCGGTGCCGCGCGGAACGGCTTCTTGCATCGCTTGCGCGCGAAAACGCACAAGGGGCAACGCATCTTCAAAGCGCAATGCGCCGGCGACGACAAGCGCCGTGTATTCGCCAAGACTGTGCCCCGCCACGACGCTCGGTTCCGGACCGCCAAGCTCCCGCCATAAACGATAAGCTGCATAAGCCGCCGTCAGCATAACGGGCTGAGTATTTACAGTAACGTTCAGCTCTTCAACAGGACCGTCAGCAATTAATTTACCGATGTCTTGATTCAAAGCAGCCGAAGCGGAAGCCAGAACTTCTTGGACAGCGGTGCTGTCGCCGTACGCGCTCAGCATGCCCACCGATTGGGAACCCTGGCCGGGAAAGATCATGGCGAATTTCATGCGTTGTATTCCTTAGATTTGCAGCAGCACGCCGCCCCAAGTGAATCCGCCTCCAACGCCGAGTAAGAGTAAGCGGTGTCCTGGCTTCACGCGCCCATCGCGAACTGCTGCATCGAGCGCAAGCGGAATCGAAGCGCCGGATGTATTGGCGTGCCGATCCACTGTCACCACGACCTTATCTGTGGGTATTCCGAGCTTCTTTGCAGTCGCTTCGAGGATGCGTACGTTCGCTTGATGTGGAATCAGCCAGTCGACATCGCTCATCGACAGGTTGGCTTTACTCAGCGTTTCACGACCGACCTCATCGAGGACGCGTACCGCAAATTTGAAGACCGATTGGCCGTCCATCACCACGAAGGGGTTGCCCAGGATCTTGCCGCCACAAATATTGCCAGGTGCCGACAAAATATCCGAGTAGCTGCCATCGGCATGCAAGGCGGAGGCAAGGATGCCGGGCGTGTCCGCGGCGCGTAGGACAACTGCGCCGGCACCATCACCAAATAGTACGGATGTGGTTCTATCGCTCCAGTCAATTAGGCGGGAGAATACTTCCGCGCCGACGACTAACGCGCACTTCGCTTGGCCGGCGCGAATGAAATGGTCCGCTGTGGTCAACGCATACACGAAGCCGCTGCACACGGCTTGTAAATCGAAAGCGATCGCGCCCTTGTTGCCTAGCTTCTTCTGCAATAAGCAGGCAGTGCTGGGAAAGGCCATATCCGGCGTAGAGGTCGCGACGATGATGAGGTCAATCTCATCCGCTTTAATCTTGGCGGCTTCCATCGCCGCCAAGCTTGCGGGGAACGCCATGTCGCTCGCGCCCTGACCTTCTTCGGCGAGATGGCGTTGGCGAATTCCGGTTCGCGCGACAATCCATTCGTCGGAGGTCTCCATCTGGCGCGCGAGGTCGTGGTTTGTCACCACCCGCGGGGGCAAATAGCTACCGGTACCGATAATCCGAGAAAAAATCACTGCATCTCCACAACGGCAAAACGTTGTCCGATCCGGGCCAGCACATCGTTACGCACTTCGTCCGCGGCTCGTTCGATCGCATGTTGAAAGGCATACGCGTCAGCTGAGCCGTGGCTTTTGACCACAACGCCGCGCAAGCCCAGCAAGGAGGCGCCATTGTAACGGCGATGATCCACCCGATGTTTGAAAGCAGCCAGTGCCGGCCACGCAATGAGGGCGAGCACGCGGGTCAACAGGTTTTTTTTGAAGGCTTCACGCAGGAAGCTTGCAAGCATCTGTGCCATGCCCTCTGAAGTTTTTAGCGCCACATTGCCGACGAAGCCGTCGCAGACGATGACATCGGCGGCGCCTTTATAAATTCCGTCGCCTTCAACATTGCCGATGAAGTTGAGATCCGTTTGACGAAGCAACTCTGCCGCTTGCTTGACTACCTCATTGCCCTTGATATCTTCTTCGCCGATATTCAATAACCCCACAGTCGGCTGTTCCTGATGTTCGACGGCTGCGACCAAGGACGCACCCATTAGCGCAAACTGCAACAAGTGTTCGGGCGTGCAATCGACGTTCGCGCCCAAGTCAAGCATGTAAGTGCGCCCTTTGACGGTGGGTAGCACTGACACGATCGCGGGTCGATCGATGCCCGGAAGTGTTTTTAATACAAACCGTGAAATCGCCATTAAGGCGCCTGTGTTGCCGGCACTGATACAGGCGTCGGCCTCGCCGGCCTTCACGAGATCGACCGCGACGCGTAGCGAAGAATCTTTTTTATTGCGGAGCGCGAGCGCGGGTGCTTCGTCCATTTCGACGATTTCAGTCGCATGGCGAATTTGAAGTTGGGCGCCTGGCTGGGCTTTGTGGCGTTTGAGTTGGGCTGCGATAGCGGCTTCAAGGCCAACAAGAATAAGGCGAGCATTCGGATTCTTTGCGGCGAAGCGCAACGCGGCAGGAACCGTCACGGTCGGACCGTGGTCCCCGCCCATACAGTCGATGGCAAGCCGGACTTCTTCGTTCACGATTTACGCAGCCGCAGACATTGCACGCCGGCTTGAGGCCGGCGACCCTCCCTCTGGCGCACTGCGCGTCGGGGTTTTAGTCGTTCTTGGTCTTGACTACTTTTTTGCCGCGATAAAAGCCGCTGGGGCTGATGTGATGACGCAGATGCGTTTCGCCCGTGGACGGCTCGACAGCCAGCGGGGGATTGGTCAAAAAGTCGTGCGCGCGGTGCATGCCGCGCTTGGACGGCGATTTTTTATTCTGCTGGACGGCCATGTTTACGGCTCCTTTAAACTCGATTCAACTCTGCCCGCTAATGCGAGCCACCTTTTTTCAACGCCGCCAACACTGCAAAAGGAGACGCGCCTTCTTGCGTTGGTTCCGGCTTGGCGATTTCGACGCAGCTTTCATGCATCGCAATCATGGGCAACGCCAGTATCGCTTCGTCCTCGACCAGCGCAGCGACATCCATGTGTTTTGACGCGAGCACGCGGTCCTTATCGTCATCGGCATTGTCAATCTGACTTTGATCCAGAGCCAATTCCAAATCCACGTTTGTGGATACGGGATATTCCAATGGACCCAGGCAGCGCTGGCATTGAAGCCGCATTTGCCCGTCGATTTCCAAGTGAAGAGCATCTCGATGATCCGAGTTCTCCACACCGCGAAGAACATAACTCAGCGTCGCCGCCGTACAGCCCGATGCAGCCAATCGAGGCATGGAAGCCAAATCCATGGATCCGGTTTTTTCGCCCCGTTCGCGCGAGAACTGCAGGCTATCGATTACACCCGCTTGCGACATAGCCCGGCATGATATTATTTTTCCGCCTCGTCGTCAAAGCCAAGTTTTAGAAAAATCATAGGGGTAGCGCGTTTTTTCCGGGGATTTTCCCGCCGCTTTGAAAGTCTGCTCACCGATGAATCCCCCGCCGCTCGTTCTCGCTTCCACCTCCATCTATCGGCGGGCTCTCCTCGAGCGGTTGCGTGTCCCCTTTGAGGTGGCTCGCCCGGAAATCGATGAGACGCCGCTCCCGAAGGAAAATCCGTCTGAGGTTTGTTTGCGGCTGGCGCGCGCCAAGGCTATGGCCGTTGCACCGCAGTTTGGAGAGGCGCTCATTATCGGTTCGGACCAGGTGGCGGTCCTCGCCGGGCAGTCCTTGTCCAAGCCTGTCACGCATGAAAAAGCCGTTGCGCAGCTGCGGGCGATGCGCGGGAAAAGCATTGATTTCCTGACCGCTGTGGCGATATTGAACAGCCGTACGGGGCACATGCTGGATCGCATCGTTCCCTGCCGTGTCGAATTTCGGGACTTCTCCGATGAGGTGATCGAGCGGTATCTGCGTCTTGAACAGCCCTACGACTGCGCCGGTAGCGCCAAGGCGGAAGGTTTAGGCATCGCCTTGATACGGCGACTATCCACCGATGATCCAAATGCGCTTATCGGCCTTCCTTTGATCGCGCTCGTCGACTTGTTGGGCGAGCACGGTTACCCGGTTCTGTGAGCGGCACGCTTTATTTGATTCCCACCCCGCTAGGTGAGACCGCCATAGCGGAAGAGTTCTCCGGCGCTTTTCTGAAACAGGTTCATGCGCTTGATTACTTCATCGTCGAGAATGCGAAAACGGCGCGGGCCTTTTTGAAGCGGGTCGCCATGCCTCGCGCAATTGCGGAATTGCAGATTGAGACCATTGCAGGCGATGGCAATGCCGCATCGTTGCACGATCTTTTGGAACCGCTACTTCGCGGCCGGGATGCCGGGCTAATGTCCGAAGCGGGCGCCCCGGCGGTTGCTGACCCTGGAGCGCGTCTTGTCGCTCTAGCGCACCGACAGAACATTCGTGTGCTGCCCTTGGTCGGACCCTCCGCTATCCTATTGGCACTCATGGCATCGGGGCTGAATGGTCAAGCTTTCGCGTTCCATGGTTATCTGCCGGTCGACGAGGCGTCGCTACAGAAAACACTGCTATCGCTCGAAGCGGAATCGCGGCGCAATAAACAGACCCAAATATTTATTGAAACGCCTTATCGCAATGACCGACTCCTACGCGTCATTGCGCAGAGTTGCTCGCCGGAAGCGCTGCTTTGCATCGCCACGCAATTGACCCAGCCGGACGAAACCGTCCTCACCAAGCGCATTGCCGACTGGAAATCGGCAATGCCGCTCATCGGAAAAAGGCCGACCGTGTTCTTGTTGCAGGCGTCTAGCGGAGACTGATGCCCTGCTTTGTTAGAACGCCGCTCAAGGCCTCTGCCATCGTTGTGCCGAAACGCTTGGCAAAACGTTCGGCCAAGCTTTCCTTCTGGGTGTAATCGATGATGTTTTCCGCCTTGATCACATCGCGGGCCACGGACTCCACGTTGCCGAAGTGATCGGCCAGTCCCAGTTCGATACTTTTCGCGCCCGTCCAAAACAAGCCGCTGAACAATTCGGGCGATTCCTTCAGACGGCCACCCCGGCCCTTCTTCACGACGTCGATGAATTGCTGATGGATTTCCGCCAGCATTTGTTTGGCATGCGCCGCGTGTTCTGGTTTCAAGGGTGAAAAAGGATCGAGGAAGGCTTTGTTTTCGCCGGAGGTCAACACGCGTCGCTCGACGCCGAGTTTGTCCAAACTGCCGACGAAGCCAAATTGATCCATGATGACGCCGATCGAGCCGACGAGACTTGCCTTGTCGACGTAAATCTCATCGGCGGCGGAGGCAATGTAATAGCCGCCTGAGGCGCAAAGGTCTTCCACCACCGCATACACCTTGATATCCGGATGCAAGCCGCGTTGACGCCGGATTTCGTCATAGATGATCCCTGATTGCACAGGACTACCGCCCGGGCTGTTGATGCGCAAGATCACGCCTTTGGTGCTTTGATCCTTGAAAGCCTGTTGTAAGGAGTCGGTGATGTTGTCGGCGCTGACATTTCCGTCCGCTTCGATGACGCCATCGACATCGATAAGCGCCGTATGCCCACTGCCGTCGGGCAATTCGGTGTCCGGTTTCCAGTCGGAGACGGCCAATAAAAATATCGTCAGGTACGCGAAAGTCAGAAACTTGAAAAAGATCCCCCATCGGCGTGCGCGCCGTTGTTCCTTGAGGCCCTCCGATGCAAGGCGTTCAATGACGCCACGTTCCCACTCGGGATCTGCCATGTTCTTTTCCTTAGTTCATTACTTCAAAAAAATAGACGTAACCGTCCTCTTCCGACAAAGCCAGGGGCGTCAGCGATTCCCCTCGGCAAGGCCCTTCGATGCACTTGCCGCTGTCGGGGCGGTATAGCGCCCCGTGTGTTGAGCAGACAATCAGCTGTCGATCCGCATCAAAGAATCTTCCCGGCTGCCAATCGAGTTCGACGCCGATATGCGCACACCGGTTCAGGTACGCATACACCCTGCCTTCATGCCGAATCGCGAAAGCCGCGCAAGCTTGTCCACCCCGCTTTACCTCAAAACGAAGGCCTTCTCCGCCGTCGCGCAGGGAGTCGCTGTCGCAAAGCTTTACGCGTTGTCCAGCAGCCACTGATGCAACTCAAAGGTCGAATGAAGCAGCGCGATCGGTTCCATGCCGCGTAGTTGTTCCAATGGATGTGCCCCGTGACTGATTCCTACCGCGGCCACGCCAGCGTTTTTCGCCATGCCCAGGTCGTGCGTGGTATCGCCGATCATTAAAGTGCGATCTTTGGATACGTTGAACTCATCCATCAATTCCAGAAGCATATCCGGCGCCGGCTTGGGCGTGCATTGATCTGCGCATCTGGTCGCGCGGAAGCGGCCGTCGAGCCCCGTATTTTGGAGCGCCCGCCGAAGCCCTGCCGTGCTCTTGCCCGTAGCGATGGCCAGGGTATGCCCTCGCGCCTCCAACGCCTCGAGCATGGGAACCGTCCCCTCGAATAGGGGCAAATGGGCGTCCCGCGTAATGTAGTGACGACCGTAATGGTCGATGACGCACCGGTATTCCTCGGGACTCAGGCCCGGGGTTGCGTACTCGAGCGCTGCGTATAGACCCATGCCGATCACATGGCGAGCTCGTGCGGTTTCGGGCACCGGGACCCCGGCATCCCGGCAGGCTTCCTGGATGCACTCCGCGATAGCCGAGGCCGAGTTAATGAGTGTTCCGTCCCAATCAAAAACAATAAGATCATAATGTTGAGTCATTAACTTCACTGCTTACTTTAGATAAAAAAGCCGCTAAATCCGGGGGTAAAGGCGCGTGGAGCGCCAAACGCTCGCCTGTCAACGGGTGGGTCAGTTCCAATTCGGCCGCATGGAGAAACATTCGTTTCAGGTCGGTCTTGGCCAAGCGTCGATTCAAGTCGAAATCACCGTACTTGTCGTCGCCGACGATCGGAAAACCGAGGTGGGAAAGGTGGACGCGAATCTGGTGGGTGCGGCCTGTGTCGAGCGTGGCTTTGAGCAGAGTGTAAGCGCCGTGGTTTTCCGCCAGTTCCACAATGGTGCGGGCCCCGATGCCGTCCTTCATATCCACACTTACCCGACGCTCGCCCTCGGCCGTCAGGTATTTCCGCAAGGAAGCGCGGATCTCTCTACGTGCCTCCCGCCATGTGCCTTTCACCAACGCAAGATAGGATTTGTGAATCTCCCCGGCGCGCATGCTTGCGTGAATACGCGTGAGGGCGGAGCGTTTTTTCGCAACCATCAAGAGGCCCGAGGTTTCGCGATCGAGCCGATGTACCAATTCCAGGTACCGCGCCTCCGGCCGACTGTTCCGTAGTTGTTCGATGACGCCGAAGCTCACGCCGCTGCCCCCGTGCACAGCGGTTCCTGAGGGTTTGTCGATCACTAACAGGGCGTCGTCTTCGAAGACGATCTTGAAATTGGGCGATGGATGGGCCGTTGAGCGGACCGGGCTCTTGGCCGCGGTTCTTACCGGCGGGATGCGGACAATGTCGCCTTCCCGCAAACGGTAAGTCGGGTCGACCCGACCACTGTTCACCCGCACTTCCCCGCCTCGCAGCAAGCGATAGACATGGCTGCGGGGCACGCCTTTAAGATGCCGCATCAAGAAGTTATCGATGCGCTGCTCGGCGTGGGAGTCGTCGATGCTAAGCGTTTCGACACGCAGGGGCTTTGAGGCCTGAGGCGTTGTCCGCGCGTCGGCGCGCGAGTGCGGGACTTGCTTCGCGCCGCGGCTTTTTCTTTCCCCTAAATCCTTCATTCTCTGCTTATAATTGCCGCGCTGCCTTCGGTTTGCGGGACAGCGGCGCTGCTTAGGAATTTGAGTTCGCTTTCGAATTCAAACCGAAACCCCGCCGTTACCACGTCCCCGGTATTTTCGAAGCTCCGTGAGAAATGCGATTCGCGTCGCGCGTCAGCCTAGCTGACGCGTAAAGCCAGTGCCCTGAGATTCAGCGGCCATGTGCATCTCCGACGACGAACCATGTTCCGCGGGACCTTCGCGATCCACGAAGCGGGCCGCCGATGCGGCCGCAGCTGGTTAAATTGCTCACCAAAAGTAGCGATGGTACTCAATTTGCGCGACGGAATCGCATTTCGGAATTCCCGGCGTCCGCTACCTTGATCTTTAAGCGGCGAGACGCGACCTCCGAGCACTGACAAACCCGACCGATGATTTCGCAATCACTCAACCATGTAGATAAGAAGATGTGTTGATTTAAGCCCTATCAGTCGGCGGCGTTTCGTCCTGCCCGCGCGCAGGAGAAGAACTAAATGAAGCGCATGCTGTTTAATGCGACACAAGCCGAGGAGCTCCGTGTCGCGATCGTCGATGGTCAAAAGTTAATTGATCTCGACATCGAATCGGCCAGTAAAGAACAACGTAAGAGCAACATTTATAAAGGCGTCATTACCCGAGTAGAACCAAGTTTAGAAGCGGCGTTCATCGATTACGGTACCGAACGCCACGGCTTCCTGCCCTTCAAGGAAATCGCCCGCGC
>DATEOW010000143.1:0-3289 GCA_035273665.1 Burkholderiales bacterium
ATCGAGGAAGGACGCGTTTCGCTGAAATACTGTCCGGCCGAGGTGTATTGCACATTGACCGTCCCGTCCTCGGGCGCCACGACGATGGCTCGGTCGATTTTCCATTGCAAATCGTTGATCGCTTGATCGGCTTGAGTGACCAGATCCCGCTGCGTTTCCACTTCGGCGAGCTTCGCGTCGTATTCGGCTTGCGCCACGACTTCGCCACGCAGCTTTCCAAGGCGTACCAGATCGTTTTGCAGTTTTTTCAACTGCGTTTGCAAACGTGCTTTTTCCGCCCGGTTCGACGCCATTTCGATTTGATAGCGGTCGGTCTTGAAGCTGTAGATCGGCTCGCCGGCTTTGACACGCTGGTTATGCGTCACGAAGACCTTCTCGATTTCGCCGCCTGCGGGCGAGTTGAGCACGATGCGCGGCGCTTTCACCGTCGTGGACGCGGTCATATCGATAAATGCGAGATAGCGCGTACAGGTCAGCACCAGGAATATTACGAATACGCCGCCCAAGCCCATGGCGATCATATTGCCCAAGGTTTTTTTGACCACGCCGAATTTGACGAGCAACCAGCAGATCAGAATATAAAGGCCAAGGATGATTTTCATGCGGCGGGTCCCTCTGCAGGTTTAACCTGCGGCGGCTGAACCTCAACCGGTGGCGCTACTACAGCAGAGGTGGGCACAATCAAGACAGTCCCAGGCGGCGTCTCGGGAACAGGCTTGCGCGAATTACGCAAGATACGCGTCAAGGCATCTTCGATTGCGTCCCAATCGACGTACGCGATAAAGAGTGCAATCGCCCAGACCCAGTGCTGGAACATGCCGAGTAAAGTGAGCACGCTGACCAGTTCCGCCTGGCGCATTTTTTTGTGGTCGGCCTTATGCTTCGGAATTTCATGCAGGTGCCACGCATACATCAAACCGGCAACGATGATGATGAAGAGCAACGGCATCAGGACGTAGAGCAACCAGTCCGCGTCGAGCAAGGTGCGGTAGATCCCCGTGGGCTCGTTGAGGTAATGCCCTTCCGGCACATCTTCTTTGTAGACATGGAACAGCATCAGTACCCTCCCCCCAGCGCCTTGTAATAACGGCAGCGCGCAATCAGTTGATTCAAGCGCGCATCGACCAGCAACAGATCGGTGTTCAGCGCCTTGATCGTCTCGTCCAGCACCTCGTATTTGCTCGTACGCCCCGCATCGTAGCTTTTTTGATTCAGCGCTAATGATTTGCGGCGTGCAACGACTTCATCTTCGAAGGATTTCACCTGACGATCGCTGTTATCCAGCATATAAAGCGAATCGTAGACGTCGCTGAAGGCCTGCGACACGACATAGCTATAGTGTGCAACGGCATTCACGCGACGTGCCTCCGCCGCTTCGGTTTTGGATTCGATCAGACCTGCGTCGAAGACCGGTGCGCTAACACCGGCGCCCGCATCCCAAAAGAAAGGCATGCCGCTGACTACGCCGGAAGAACTGCCCACAAAAGCACCAATGAGCGAAAGATTGATACGGGGATAACGCTCCGCGCGCACGCTGTTGACATCGGCGTTAGCCGCGATGAGCAATTGCTCGGCAGAGGCGACGTCCGGTCGGCGCAACAACAGCGTTGAATCGACCATTCGCGGCACATTTGCAAGTCTGATTGCGTTGTTCCCACGCGAAATTGTATCGGTCATTGCACGAGGGCTGCGTCCGACCAGAAGTTTGAGCGCGAGCTCGGTGCGCGAAATGGCGAACTCTATTTCCGGCAATCGCGCTTCGACGGAAAAGGACTCGGCCAAGCTCTGCCGATAAGCGAGCTCTGTCCCCGCCTGCCCCTGCCAGCGCCGATATTCGAGATTGGAGACCCCCTTCAAGTTGGCCAGGGAGTCGCGTGTGATCAGCAGCTTTTCATCCAGGGCCCGCAACATGAAGTAATTCTCCGCAACGGCCGCCGAAATCGAGAGTTCGGTGGCGTTGCGGGTGAATTCAGAGGCAGAGGCGCGGGCGAGCGCGGCATCGTTCATTTGCCGAATGCGTCCCCACAAATCGATCTCCCAGCTTGCACCCAGGCCGGCTCGGCTCAGTGAGGTGCGCCTATCGAGGTCTTCCTCGCCAAGAGAGAATTCCCGGCGCCCGATGCCAGTATCTGCAAAGGCATCCACGCGGGGTGAAAGCAGCGCACGCGCTGCCCCCGCATTGGCACGCGCTTCGGCGATATTTGCCGCAGCTTTGGCGAGATCGAAGTTATTCGCCAGTGCTTCCACGACCAGGCGGTCTAAGACGGGATCGCCAAAACCTTTCCACCAGTCGTGGTGAATAAGGATCGGCTGAGGGGGTGGCGCAGGCAAATCAATCGAAGGACGAGCGTACTCTGTTACGACGGGCGTACAGGCGCAAAGCGCGATCGCACACAGCCCTAGCAAAGGAAATCTGCGCAGCGTAGGCGCTAAAGTCGGCATAAAAAGGGTTCGCACCGCATCAGCCTAACGCCCACAAGATGAGCCGATAATTGGCCTTTGGTCCTACTTACTTGCTTCGTCGCGGTGGACGCCCCCAGACCGAGGTGTCGCCGCTTCGTTTAAGAGACGCCCTCGGTCGCGCGCAGCGTTGCCAGCAAGCCTTCGCAGCCGTCTTCCAGTAGATCGAGCACCAGTTCGAAGCCGTCCGGCCCGCCGTAGTAGGGGTCGGGAACTTCTCGATACTCGGTGCCGCGCGCGTAGCTGAGCATCATTTTTACTTTGCTCGCATGTTCACTTGGCGCCATGCGCATGAGAATACGCTGATGATCGTCATCCATGGCAATCAGCAGGTCAAAGCGCTCGAAATCCGCCCGCTCTACTTTTCGTGCTTTTAGGCGGGATAAATCGTAGCCGCGGCGCCTGGCCGTTTCCTGAGCGCGCGCATCGGGTTGATCGCCGGTGTGGTAACCCTGAGTGCCGGCCGAATCGATGTGAAAATAATTCTGCAGCCCGGCGCTTTCCACCATCTTGCGGAAAACGCCTTCAGCAGTGACGGAGCGGCAGATATTGCCAGTACAAACGAATAGAACAGATTGCTTTGCCATGGGCAGAAGCTATCCGAAGGCCTGCTCTAGCGCTGCGTCCTTTGTCGCAAAAAACAGAGTTTAACTTTTAGCCGCTGGCTTCTTTTGGCCCCAGTTCGTCTACGTCGATACCGAATGCCTTTTTCTTGAGGTCGGCGAGTTGATCGCGAGCCTGCGCCGCTTTTTCAAACTCGAGGTTGCGCGCATGTTCAATCATTTGTTTTTCGAGGCGCTTGATTTCCTTGCCTAACTGCTTTTCAGAC
>DATEOW010000144.1:0-11789 GCA_035273665.1 Burkholderiales bacterium
CCCCCGTATGGACCGCTCGCCCTCAAAAATTCGCTTGCTCGATTGCGCATTGCACGTGTTCCGTGCAAAGGGTTACGCCGCGACGACGGTGGACGATATTTGCGCCGCCGCAGGGGTGACGAAAGGCAGCTTCTTTCATCACTTCAAAGGAAAAGAGGAGCTTGCGCTTGAGGCAATTTCCTATTGGAACGATGTCACGGGGCAACTCTTTCGCAGTGCTCCCTATCAGCAGATCGAGGATCCTCGCGAACGTCTACTGGCATACATCGACTTTCGTGCGGCATTGATCAAGGGGGAAGTGCCCGATTTCACCTGTCTGCTCGGCACATTGGTCCAAGACGTATTTGAAACGAACCCGGTGTTGCGAGACGCTTGCGATGCCGGCATCCGGGCGCATGCAACGGAGATCGCAAAGATCGTCGAAAAAGCCAAGACAGCCTATGCCCCGAACGCCGAGTGGGATGCGAAGAGTGTCGGTCTCTACACACAAGCTGCGCTGCAAGGCGCCTTTGTGTTGGCCAAGGCGAAAAATTCAATGAAACCCGCACTGGATTGCGTCGCGCATTTGCGGCGTTATATCGAATTGTTGTTGTCCAACCCCATCGCGCGACCCCGCAAAGCCGCGGTCAAGCGCACGCAAACGAAGGAGCGGCCGTAAATGAATGCCAATGTTCTTCCGCAAGCTGAGCACGAGCTGGTGCTCAGTCGTCTGATCAACGCCACGCCGGAACAATTGTTCCGCTGCTGGACCGACCCTGCACTGATGAAGCAATGGTTCGTGCCTAAACCCTGGACTATCGCCCAAGTTGAGACCGATGTGCGTCCCGGCGGCAGCAGCTTTGTGGTCATGCGCTCGCCGGAAGGGCAGGAGTTCCCGAATCGCGGGGTGTATCTCGAGGTGGTGAAGGATCGCAAGCTGGTTTTCACGGATGCATACAATTACGCGTGGGTGCCGTCGCAGAAACCTTTCTTTACCGCCATCGTCACTTTCGACCCCGAGGGCGATCAAACGCGATATACGGCACGCGCACTGCATTGGAATGCAGAGGACCGCGAAACCCACGAGAAGATGGGTTTTCACGAGGGTTGGGGAAAATGTGCCGACCAGCTCGCCGAACTCGCAAAACGCATTTAAACAACACCGCATCCAGGAGAAACCCATGCCCAAGATTACCCCTTGCTTATGGTTCGACGATCAGGCGGAGCAGGCCGTCGCTTTCTACACCGGTATTTTCAGAAACTCGCGCGTGTTGGAGACGGCGCGCTACAGCGACGTGGGTCAGGAGATCACCGGTGGCAAGCCGGGCGCTGTGATGACCATCGCCTTCGAACTGGAAGGGCAGCGCTTCACCGCGTTGAACGGCGGTCCCATATTCAAATTCACCGAAGCCGTTTCATTGCAAGTGGACGTTCAGAGCCAGGATGAGCTCGACTACTATTGGAATAAGCTGAACGAGGGCGGCGATCCGACCGCTCAGCAATGCGGCTGGTTGAAGGACAGATTCGGACTGTCCTGGCAGATCGTGCCGCGCCAATTGCTCACCATGATTCTCGATAAGGATAAATCCAAATCGGAGCGCGTTTTTGCCGCGATGTTGCAGATGAAAAAACTCGATCTCGCTAAGCTTGAAGCTGCATACAACGCGTAGTGTCGTCTGCTTTTCAAATAGAGGAGATTGCCATGGATCCTGTAGTTCATTTCGAAATGCCCTACGACGATAAGCAACGCATGGCCACTTTCTACCGCAAAGCCTTCGGCTGGGAGACGCAAGCTTTAGGTGATGAGTATGGAAATTATGTCACTGCGACGACAGCGGAGTCCGATCAATGCGGTCCCACAAAAGCCGGTGTGATCAATGGCGGCTTCTATGAACGCAATCCGGATTGGCCGGCGCAACATCCGTCAGTCGTCATCGCCGTACAAAACATCGGAGACGCGATGGAACGCATTCGATCAGCGGGCGGCAAAGTACTCGGCGATCCGATGCAAATTCCCAGCGTCGGCGCTTATGTGTCCTTTCTCGACTCGGAAGGCAATCGTGTTAGCGTTTTGGAGCCTTCCGAAAATATGCGACGAGAGTAGATTGCCGGCTCAATAGGGACAGGAGTGCTCTGCCGAGCGAGCATCTGGCGGACCGTACAGCGGTTATGGCGGAACGCCGATTGCACGTCCTGCCCATTCACGCGAGGAGTAATTTATGGCTGAGATTAAAGTTGGCGTTGTTGTCGGTAGCATCAGGCGCGATTCGTTCAATAAAAAATTGGCGGGTGCGTTGGTCAAGCTGGCCCCGCCACATTTGAAGTTTTCTACCCTGCGCATCGACGATTTTCCGCTGTATAACCAGGATGACGATGCTGCTCCTGCCCCGTCGGTGCAACGTCTCAAGCAAGAGATCGCTGCGGCCGACGCACTGGTTTTTGTCACACCGGAATACAATCGTTCCATTCCGGGCGTGCTTAAAAACGCGCTTGACCATGCGTCGCGCCCCTATGGGCAGAATGCGTGGGCTGGCAAACCTGCCGGCGTGCTGGGTGTTTCCGTCGGTGCAATCGGCACCGCAGTCGCTCAACAGCACTTGCGTACCATCCTTGCCTATTTGGACGTCCCGACCTTAGGACAGCCGGAGGCGTACATACAAATGAAGGATGATCTCTTCGATGCTTCCGGGCAAATTGGCGCGGGCAGCCGGAAGTTCCTGCAACAATGGATGGAACGTTATGTCGGCTGGATCGAACAACTCTTGAAGAAGCAGTAGCTACCCGATGACGGACCTTAAGACTTCGGCGAATGCCGAGAGCGCTTAATGAGCAGGATGATCGCAGGCGGGATATGCACCGCACCAAATCCGGTGAAAAAGGCAAGCCAGTGAAAAGAAGGAAGTGCTGAGCTTGAGTAGATCGTCGCGCTGACATAACCGAAACCCAGCCCGACCAGCAGGAGGATGATTCGCGTGGTCAGCAACCGCCCTCGGGTAGAGATGAAGTCCGTGGCATGTAGATGAACATAACCGGCGGCAGTTAGCCCGACGAGCATGAGAAAAGACAGTGCGGCCATACTCATGCGGGTGCAACGCACATGCCTCGCTGATGCATGGAGGATTGCTTCGCCACACCGATGGAGCATCCAATTTCAAAGCCGTTCTTTTGAAGGAGAGGCCCATGAGTATCGAACAAGTGTTATACCGCGCGAAAGCGACGTCGACAGGTGGTCGGGAGGGAAGCTCGAAGAGTTCCGACGGGGTGCTCGATCTTAAACTTTCAACGCCGAAGGAACTCGGTGGCGGAGGCGGGACGGGCACCAATCCTGAACAGTTGTTTGCGGCAGGCTATTCGGCCTGCTTTCTGGGCGCTTTAAAATTTGTTGCCGGGCAGAAGAAAGTGCAGCTCCCGCAGGACACAACGGTTACAGCCGAAGTCGGGATCGGCAAAATCCCTACCGGCTTTGGGATTGAGGTGGACCTGCATATCAACGCACCCGGCGTGGATCACCAACAGCTCCAAGCGCTTGTGGACAGCGCTCACATCGTTTGCCCTTATTCCAATGCGACGCGAAACAACATCGATGTCCGCTTGCATTTCGGTTAGACGAGCGATAGATCGTCGCGCGAAGCGATCGTTAAGCAGGTAGATCGGTAGATAGAGATTCGAGCCGCTTGCGGCCCGAATTGTTAGCGTCCACCCGAGCCGGTGCGCCCCTAGTGAAAAGACGGGACTACACCCGGAGCGAGGCGGCCGCCGTGCCGATGTGAGACGCATGGGCGGGTGACGGTAAGACGGATCAGCAGGGGGAACGCCCGCAAGAAGCGCGTGAATTCAGATGCCGGTCAAAATTCCGCGCAGGGTTTCCATTTGTACAGGCTTCACCATATGCGCATCGAACCCGGCCGCGAGAGCACGGCGCCTCTCGTCTTGCCTGACGTAGCCGGTAAGCGCGATCAACCGCATCGTTTTCGTATCGGCTTGGTCGCGTAGCCGCTGAGCGAGCTCATAACCGTCGATATCGGGCAGGTCGAGGTCAATGAGGGCGATATCGAAAGATTGTGTAATGGCGAGATCAAGACCTTCGCCACCCGTCGCACAGAGCTGGACTTCATGCATATCGAAACGCAGCAGGGCGGCCAGACTCTCCCGTCCATCGGCGTCATGATCGATGATGAGGATCCGTTGTTGACCCGAAGCAGCCGTATGGCTCAGAAGCGGAGGCGCGTCTTCCCTAGGTGGCCGAATGGCGGGGAGGATAACGGTAAAGCGCGCGCCTTTACCGGTGCCTTCGCTGCTCAAATTGATTGCGCCGCCATGCAGTTCGGTGAGCCGTTTCGCCATAGTCAGGCCGACGCCCAGGCGCGATTCGTGATCGACGCCGTTCTCGCCTTGCACAAAAAGGTTGTAGATACGCTCAATTGATTCCGGCGTCATACCGGTGCCGGTATCGCTCACTTGAAGCACCGCATGCTCCCCGCCGCGGTAAACCATTACGTCGATGTGTCCATTCGCAGGGGTGTACTTCAGTGCATTTTCAAGCAGACTGGAAAGGATTTGCTCGATTCGGCCGCGGTCCGCAAGAACCCATACCGACTCGCTGCGATTGCTCACGGTGTACTGGGCGAAACGGTTGCCGCTGTGCCAGGTATCCACGAAATCAGATACGACGTCGGCCAGATCCAAGGGCTCAAGATCCAGCCGAACTTTGCCGTTCATGGCGCGACCTACTTCGGCGAGCGTGTCCACCAGGCCGGTCATGTGTTCCACCTGACGCCCCAAGATCGCGCTGATTTTTTGAATTGCGGCCTGATCCTGGGTGAGCTTGAGCAATTGTGCGGCGTTCGAAATTGAAGAAAGCGGATTGCGAAGCTCCTGACAGACTGTCGCTAGGAACTGGTCTTTGGCACGATCGGCGTCGCGCAACGCTTGTTCCGTCTGCCATTGCTGCTCTTGACGTTCGCGGACAGCCACCGCGGCTTGACCGAGCGCTTCGGACAGTTGGCGCACTTCCTTTACCGGACCGGGTAGGGGGATAGCGGATGCGTCGCCGCGGCTTAACGCCGGTCCGGCGGCCGCAAGCGCTGCTATGGGCTCAGAGATGCGTGAAGCGAGGCGCAAGGCAATCCATAGCGCAACGATTGTCGTGGTGGCGAAAGCAGTCATGAATAACCACAACTGATTTAGGCTTTGATCGACAATTTCTTTCGGAACGGCAACCGACGCCGCCCAATTGCCCAGTGTGGAGCGTTGATAAGCGCGATAGATCGGCTTGCCATCGACGAGATGTCCGCGGTCCCAACCATGCGATGCGCGCGACAGCACGTTCCTCAAAGACTCACTCGCATATTCGTTGCCCTGATCAAGCATCGGACGGCGATATACGAATCGATAATCTTGATCGAGGACTGCGATGGCCCACGATTCGGGAATGTTTTGTTTCTCGACGATGCGAGCAATGGCCTCTGCATTGACAACGGCTGTCAGGACATAGATCACGTGGTCGCCTTGGAATACCGGGACTCGTAAGCTGAACACTGGCCGCTGTAGAATCCTTGCCATTCGTAGATGGCCAACCGCGGGCCGCCGATGTTCTGCTACAGCAATCACGCCTTGCCGGTCTGTCCCTCGTGGAAGGACTCCGGGGGACGGAACCAGTATGTTCATCTTTTGTTCCGCGCCTACGTCATAAACGATGATGTTGCCCCAGTTTCCATGACGAGCGGCCAGCATGCGTTGTGCTTCTATGCGGAATGCGTCAAGGTCGCCGTTATTTAAAGTCGCAGAGGTGGCCAGTATCTGTAACGCATCAATGGAGGCTTGCAGTTCATTTTCTACGGCGCTCATGATCGCAGCAGCGCGGTCCCGCATTCCAGTTTCCATGGTCTGTCGTTCTTTTTGAACGGCCAGATAGGCTGCGGTGACACCGAAGAGGCCGACCGGAACCAAGCTAACGAGAATGAGCACCCGAAGGCGCGTGCGGATGTTCACAGCGGCGGATTGAAGAAGGGTCGAAAAGCCCTTTTAACATATGTCGGTGATGCGTGGCGCGAGCCTACGAACTTATGCTTTAACTCAGGCGATCAAATCAACTTTTGTGCGGCGCAGTCTTGGCTGATCGCTGCATCACACGGGTGTTTTGGCAGCGCGAAGTACATTAAGGCTAGGCTGGTTCGATGCGGGTTTTGTTTGATGAAATTGTCGCTATGGCGTTGTCTCAGAGTGGTAGATGCCCTTGCGTCTGCCCGTAACTTAAGTGCCCATTGTCGACGCGTGCCGCAGTCGTATAAGGATGTTCGACAGACTTGCCGGCCTCCATGATGTGCAACACTTTTGCGCCGTCGACTTTCAGTACATCGGCAATTAAAGATCTGTGGCAACGCCACCAGACTGCTTCAGCGCACATCAAGGCACTGCGTTGTTGGGTCGCGACGGCGATAAAACGACCAAGCGCGGCTTTGAAGGGCGGTGTTTCCATATAGTCCGCATAACCGCGGAACGAAGCGTTGCGCCAAGCCGTGTTGGCCGAGTCCGGTTTGGCGGTGCGGCGCCCGCCCAGATCGGGGAAAGCGGTATAGCCGATGTGTGCTTCGTGCAGGCCTCGCGCAAGCGCCTCGGGGTTGAAGTGCGGAAACTTTCGTGAGCCCGCATGACGCCTCACATCGGCGACGACTTCAATATGATTCTGCCGCAGCAGCGCGATGAATTCCTCCAAGCTGCGGGTGGAATGACCGATCGTCCAGACGGTCAAGCCGGCTTGCGGCAGGGATCCTGTCAATGCGGTTTTGCCTCCCGTTGCACCCGTCGCCATTGCGCGGGCGGTTGCCCAACCAGACGTTTAAAGGCGCGTGCGAACGCAGCCTCGGAATCGTAGCCGACCTCTAGTGCGATGGTGGCGACGGTCGCATCGCCTTCGCGGAGCAGTTGCGCCCCGCGTTGCATGCGCCAGTTGGTGAGATATTGCATCGGCGGAATACCGACCAATTCGGCAAAGCGTTCATGCAGTGCAGAGCGGGACAGGCCCACGTGTCTTCCGAGTTCGTCGATGGTCCATTGTTCCTCGGGCCGCTCATGCATGAGGCCAATGGCTTTCCCCACATGCCGATCGCGCAACGCGGCAAGCCAACCCGATGCATCAGCGGGCAGGGTTTCAAGGTAGCGCCGCGCGGCATCTACAAAAACCATTTCGCTCAGACGTTCGAGCACGGCCGCACTGCCGGCGCGACGCGTACGCGATTCATTGACGGCTTGTTGCAGCATTGGCAATACCCACGCGCCCACGCCACCGGCAGAAAGATGCAACAGTCGCGGTAGCGCTTCGATGAGCGGATTGAAAGGGCGCAGATCGCAACCGATAAATCCGCAGACGACGATGTTGGTTGTTTCTTCCGGGGGCAATTCGGTACCTGGCTTGGTGGAAAGGCCGCTGTAGGTCACCGGGATGGGCTTCGGATCGTTGCGAGTGTTATATGCCCACTCGTTGTCTTTCGGCTGGCCGCGCAGTCCCGGTGCGCTCGACATCACATGTGCATGGCCGCGCGGAAACATCACGATGTCGCCGGCGGTCATCCGTACCGGGGCTTCGCCGTCCATCGCCGCCCAGCAATTTCCCCTGGCGACCAGATGGTAGGCGATGACATGGTCCGCACCCGGCATCACCGCATCGGCTATTTCGCTTGCGGGGGGCGCTTCCGCTGCCCACGGGTCCAGACAACTTACGTAATAAAAAACCGCGCCGCGCAAGCGAACGCTGCGCAGGACGTCGGATAGGGGATCGTGTTTCATGGCGATGCTTTTTACCACAGCCGCGCGCTTGCTACACTTCCGGCCATCGAATGGATAAGGAACATCGACATGGGCTTCGAGTCGGAAATGCATGCCGGCGTCTCGGCGGAATCGCCTGCGCAGACTAAAGGCTTTGTCTTCAACCACACGATGATGCGCGTAAAGGATCCTGCAGTGTCGCTGGATTTTTACACGCGCATTCTGGGCATGCGGGTGTTACGCAAGCTCGATTTCCCCGAGATGAAGTTCTCGCTATATTTTCTCGCGCGAACCGATGGCGATACCGTGCCCGAAGATTCAAGCGACCGTACGGTCTTTACCTTCAGCCAGCGCGGGGTACTGGAACTGACTCACAACTGGGGAACGGAAACCGACACTAATTTCAAATACCACGACGGCAACGCGCCCCCGCAGGGATTCGGGCACATCTGCTTCTCGGTGCCCGATTTACCCGCGGCAATCCGTTGGTTCGATGAAAACGCCGTCACGTATGTGAAACGGCCAGAGCAAGGCAAGATGCGCAATATCGCTTTCATCAAAGACCCGGACGGCTATTGGATTGAAATTCTGCAGGCGAATTTGGTGGGCGCGTTAGGGCAATAGGAAATCGCCGCAGTAGGATGTCGCCTTAAAGGCGCGTTGCCTACCACAAGTACCAACAAGTGATAACACGAAAGCCGATATATATCAGAGCGACGAGGCTGGACGTCGCATGGCTACTACTCGCAGCCGCTTCGAAAAAACAAACATTCTTATCCCGAGGAGATGATATGCGTTCGTCTAGACAAGCGTTTATTGCCTTAGCTTTTTGCACTGCGTTGGCTGAAGGAGCATTGGCGGCGGAGATCGTCGACACACCGAGGATGGGTTTGGTCGGTCCGCACAGTTTTAAAGCTATTCCGGCGACGCCTGGCGACACGATTACTTGGACGGTGGACCGCGTCACGCGCTCCGAGTCAAACGGCGGGAGCGAGTCCATTCGGCGCAATCACTATAAGGCTACGGGACTCAACGCGACTTTCGATCTGAAGAAAGTTTCGGGCAAACAGACGATTTGGCGCGTCCGCGCTACGGACAGCGCCGGCTCCGATGTGCAGGAAGTACAAGTATTTCCGCCTAATAAACTATCGTCGTTCACCTTCGCCAGCACCGGCAATCCAATCGTTCGTACTTACGTTGTCGTGCCTTCAAGCTTTCGCGAAGAGAGCAAATTATTATTTGTGCTTCATGGCGCGAGTCGCAACGCGAACGACTATTGCAACTACTGGCGAAACTGGACAGCGGACCATGGCATCGTTTTACTCTGTCCTCGTTTTGAGGAAAGCAAGTGGCCGGGCGGGCGCGGTTATAACCGGGGCAATGTGTTTGCCGACGACAAAGACACCAAGCTGAATCCGGAAAACAAGTGGGCGTACACCGTGTTGGAAAAGATTCACGGTTATGCACGCAGCGGGTTCGGACTGGATGACGAGCGGTTCGATATATGGGGTCATTCGGCCGGCGGGCAGTTCATCGAACGTTTCCTGTTTTTTAAACCCGATGCGAAGCTTCGTCTGGCGATGATCGCTAATCCGGGGTGGTACATGCTGCCCTCCTTGACGATCGCATACCCCTGCGGCGCGAAGCACGCGCAACTTAACTTCACGCAAGCCGACTTACTTGAATTCAGCGAGCGCGAAGCAGTATTGTTTCAAGGAACGGCTGATACGGATCCCAATGACCCGGAGACGGGCGGCTGCATGGACGCACAAGGAAAGGGCCGTTATGCGCGAGCCGGCTATTTTTATTCGGCTTTGAAGACCTTCAATCCCCAAACGACCTGGGAGCTCGTCTACATACCGAACGTCGATCACGATGGCGAAAGAATGGCCAAGGAAGCGCAAGCGTGGCTCGATAGTCGGTAGTTTTCATCCGAGTTTGCCGGGTTGCGAAGGGAAACCTGGCCATGTGTAGGCCGGCTGCGCGTGTGGCGGATGGTCGAGCAAGAACGCGCGACGGTCGGCAAAGCGCTGAAAAGCGCAAGGGTGAACAATGCGCCGGTCCTCAACAACAAGGAGATCGCGATGTATGTCGCTACCGAAGATAAACCCATGACCCCTGATCTTGCCGCGATCAAACAACGCCAACGGGCGACCTGGGCGAGCGGCGACTTTGCGGTGATCGGCACAACGCTCCAAATCGTCGGCGAGTCGCTTGCTGAGGCCGCGGATATTCGGGCGGATGAGCGCGTATTGGATGTTGCTGCAGGAAACGGCAACGCAACGCTCGCAGCGGCCCGCCGCTTTGCCAGAGTGACTTCGACAGATTATGTTTCGCATCTGCTCGATAAAGCTGCGGAACGCGCGCGTGCAGAAGGATTGCAAGTGGAGTTCAAAGTCGCGGATGTTGAGGAGCTTCCATTCGATGGTGAGCGTTTCGATGCGGTGTTGTCCACCTTCGGTGTCATGTTTGCGCCGGATCATCATCGTTCGGCGCGGGAGATGTTGCGCGTCTTGCGCGGAGGCGGTCGCATCGGTTTGGCAAATTGGACCCCTGAAGGTTTCATCGGCCGCTTATTCAAAGTCATCGGCGCCTACGTCCCGCCGCCGCCGGGATTGAAGTCACCGGCCTTATGGGGAACGGAATCTCATTTGGTCGAGCTCTTCGGCGCGCACGCGGAGCGCATTCATTGCGAACGTCGCTATTTCAATCTTCGCTATCGCAATGCCGCACATTGGGTTGAGGTCTTTCGCGAGTTTTACGGCCCGACTCACAAGGCCTTCGCTGCGCTGGATGAAAAAGGGCAGCAGGCGATGGAGCGAGACATTATCGCGTTGCTCGATCAGATGAATATCGCAGGACCAGCGTCTCTAGTCGTGCCGAGTGAGTACTTGGAGGTCGTTATCGTAAAAGCATGAACGTATTGGGCAAGAAGATCTTGGCCTTTTATCACCGCATCGTGAGTGGAGCTTGTACGCCTCCGATCATATGTGACCCAACCTTGACTGCCTCGCTCACGGAAGTTGGTTGGATAAAAAGCCGGGCTACAGCCCGGCTTTTTTTATTGAACTTTATTCTAGGTTACGGCGATTCAACGGCCTCCGCCGGCACCGCCTCCCCCACCGCCGCTTCCAGCAGCTGCTCCGCCGCTAGCGCCAGCACCTGTTCCCGCGCTTGGGCCCATTACGCCACTGCCGCCGGTGGGGCCCATCGCGCCCGGATTGATGTTGCCGCCAACGCTACCGCTACCGCCAACGCTACCGCCAATATTAGGGTTGGGCGCCCCTACATTTCGGCTAGGCGGCACACCGGTGGTTGGATTGCTCCCCACACCCGTCGGATTTCCAATAAACCCGGGGTTACTGCCCACGCCCGCAGGGTTCCCAATGCTGCTTGGATTACTTCCGACGCCGCTCGGGTTGCCGATGCTGCTCGGATTACTTCCGACACCACTCGGGTTGCCGATGCTGCTCGGAGTGCTGCCGACACCGCTTGGGTTAACGCTTGGGCTTGCGCCGATGCTACCGCTGCCCCCGAAGGTTCCTTGCGTGCCGACACCGAGCGCGCCTAAGGTTTGGGAATTGATCCGCCCCGTTGCGCTGATGCCTTGGCGTTGCTGAAAGTTCAGGAGGGCAGAGCGAGTAGCCGGCCCCATGACACCGTCTACCGCAACGGGGTATCCGCGTTGGGCGAGTTGCTGCTGTACCTGACGCACACCGTCGGCACTATTGAGAAAAGCTTGTGTGGATGCGGCGGTGTTTATGTCGGCGCCCGTGCGCGCTGGGCCTGGAATAAGGGCTCCTCGATCGTCTAGCGGCGCAGCGCTTTCCATCATCGGGCTAGAACCCGCGCTGATGTCGCTCTGTGCAAACACTGCGGGGAACACCCCGACGCCGATCATTGCGGCACTTATGTAAGTAAGTTTCATGCTGACTCCTTTGCTTCGTAAGACGAAGGATGACGTGGTTTCATCGTCGTGCATTAGTGGAGACGCAGTTGTCGTGCCCGCAAAAGAAAAAGGCCGGGTTAGTTCCCGGCCCTCTCTT
>DATEOW010000145.1:0-5192 GCA_035273665.1 Burkholderiales bacterium
AACCGATTTCCAGCGCGAGTCTCAAAGCGTCTTCTTCCGTGCGCGCCGTGCGATTGGGCGGCTGCTTAAGTTCAATACGGTTGAGCATTTGTTGGAAACGCTCACGGTCCTCGGCGACGTCGATCATATCGGGTGTGGTCCCAATAATCGGCACGCCGTTCGCCTCCAGATCCCGCGCGAGCTTCAGCGGAGTCTGCCCCCCGTATTGGACGATGACGCCCAGCGGTTTTTCCACATGCACAATCTCGAGCACGTCTTCGAGCGTCAGCGGCTCGAAGTACAACCGGTCCGAAGTATCGTAGTCCGTGGAAACGGTTTCCGGGTTGCAATTCACCATGATCGTTTCGTAGCCGTCTTCGCGCATGGCGAGCGCCGCGTGCACGCAGCAATAATCGAATTCGATCCCCTGCCCGATCCGATTCGGCCCGCCCCCCAGCACCATGATCTTCTTGCGATCGGTGGGGTTGGATTCGCATTCCTCTTCATAAGACGAATACATATAAGCGGTGCGTGTGGCGAACTCCGCGGCGCAGGTATCCACTCTCTTATAGACAGGACGAATGCCGAGCGCGTGGCGATGCTTTCGGACGTCCGCGCCCGAAATCCCTAAGAGCTTGCCGAGACGGCGATCGGAAAAGCCGGCTCGTTTCAGCGAAAATAATTCTTCCTTGGGGAGTGACGCCAACGCACGGCCCTTGAGCGACTCTTCTCTTCGAACCAAATCCTCAATCTGTGCGAGGAACCACGGGTCGATCGCCGAATCACGCTGGATATCTTCAAAGCTCATCCCGCAACGGAAAGCGTCGGCCACATACCAGATGCGGTCCGGCCCCGGATTGCCGATTTCCGCTTCGATTTCTTCGACGTCCGTGGTTTTTTCGTCCAGTCCGTCGACGCCCACTTCCAGGCCACGCAACGCCTTCTGAAAGGACTCTTGGAAATTGCGCCCCATCGCCATGACTTCGCCGACAGACTTCATTTGTGTCGTGAGGCGGTTATTCGCCTGCGGGAATTTCTCAAAGGCAAAACGCGGCACCTTCGTCACGACGTAATCAATGCTGGGCTCGAAGGACGCCGGCGTTGCACCGCCCGTAATTTCGTTTTTCAACTCGTCGAGCGTGTAGCCGACGGCCAACTTCGCAGCAACCTTGGCGATGGGGAAGCCCGTGGCTTTCGAGGCCAGCGCGGACGAACGCGAGACGCGCGGATTCATTTCGATCACCGTCATGCGGCCGTCCTGCGGATTGATCGCGAACTGCACGTTTGAGCCGCCGGTGTCGACACCGATTTCGCGAAGCACCGCGACGGAGGCGTCGCGCATGATCTGGTATTCCTTGTCGGTCAGCGTCTGCGCCGGCGCGACGGTAATCGAGTCGCCCGTATGAACGCCCATCGGGTCCAGGTTTTCAATGGAGCAGACGATGATGCAGTTATCGACGCGATCGCGCACGACCTCCATTTCGAATTCTTTCCAGCCGAGTAGCGACTCCTCGATTAACAACTCATTGGTCGGCGAGGCTTCGAGCCCACGCTTGCAAATCTCGATGAACTCTTCCTGGTTGTACGCGATACCGCCACCCGAACCGCCCATGGTGAAGGACGGCCGTATGATCGTTGGAAATCCTAAGGCACCCTGCACCTGCTGCGCTTCCTCGAGACTGTGCGCGATGCCTGAGCGCGCCGAACCGAGGCCGATCTTGTCCATCGCCTTCTTGAACTTTTCGCGGTCTTCCGCCTTGTCGATGGCTTCGCGCGTGGCACCGATCAATTCGACTTTGTATTTTTCCAACACACCGTGTTTGGCGAGATCCAGTGCGCAGTTGAGCGCGGTCTGCCCACCCATCGTCGGCAATACAGCGTCGGGCCTTTCCTTGGCGATGATCGCTTCGACCATCTGCCAAGTAATGGGCTCGATATAAGTCACATCGGCCATTTCCGGATCGGTCATGATCGTCGCCGGATTGGAGTTCACCAGAATGACTTTGTAGCCCTCTTCGCGCAGCGCCTTGCAAGCTTGTGCGCCCGAGTAATCGAACTCGCAAGCTTGACCGATCACAATCGGACCGGCGCCGATGATCAGGATGCTTTTGATATCGGTACGCTTAGGCACGACGCGCTTCCATCAAGGCAATGAAGCGGTCAAACAAGCCGCCGATATCATGCGGACCCGGACTCGCTTCCGGATGGCCCTGGAAACAAAAGGCCGGTTTGTCCTTATAGGCGAGACCTTGCAACGATCCGTCGAAGAGCGAAACGTGCGTCGCGCGTACGTTCGCCGGCAGCGTCGCCGGATCGACGGCGAAACCGTGGTTCTGGCTGGTGATCGATACCGCGCCCGTGTCGAGATCTTTCACCGGATGGTTCGCACCGTGATGACCGAATTTCATTTTGTGCGTCTTTGCACCGGACGCCAGCCCCATGAGCTGATGGCCGAGGCAAATTCCGAAGGTGGGCAGTTCGGTCGACCCGACGATTTCGCGGATCGCATTGATGGCGTAATCGCAAGGCTCCGGGTCGCCCGGACCGTTCGACAGAAAAACCCCGTCAGGTTTAATCGCCAAGATATCTTTCGCGGGGGTCTGCGCGGGGAACACGGTCACCTTGCAACCGCGGTCCACCATCAGACGCAAAATGTTGCGCTTCACGCCATAGTCATAGGCCGCCACATGAAAACGCGGGTTTTCTAATTTCTTGTAGCCTTTGCCCAGCTCCCAGCTGCCTTCCGTCCATTCATAGGCTTTGGGCGTACTGACGACTTTCGCGAGGTCCATACCGGCCAGTCCCGGAAATTCACGCGCTTTCTTCAGCGCTTCGGCCTCATCGATGCGGCCGGCCATGATGCAACCGGACTGAGCGCCCTTCTCGCGCAGAATGCGAGTGAGCTTGCGCGTGTCGATGTCGGCGATGCCCAGAACATTGGCTTCACGTAAGTAGTCGTGCAGCGGCTTCTCGGCACGCCAGTTGGACACCATCAACGGCAGATCGCGAATCACCAAGCCGGCGGCATAGATTTGCCGCGATTCTTCGTCTTCCCGGTTCACGCCGGTGTTACCGATATGCGGATAAGTCAGCGTAACGATCTGGCGGCAGTAAGAGGGGTCCGTCAGTATTTCTTGATAGCCGGTGATCGACGTGTTGAAGACGACTTCACCGACCGTGCTGCCCTCGGCGCCAATCGAAGCGCCGCGAAAGACCGTTCCATCGGCGAGTACAAGGATGGCTGGTGACAAGGTACGGGACACGGCTTTTTCCTGGCTGACATGAAAACGGGACAGCGCGCGCCTGTCCCGTTTCAGAAGTGTCGCGCAGTATACCTGAGCGACGCGCCGGCCTCAAATTTTAGAGGGCCTCAGCGCAGGCCGAGCACGTCCCACATATCGTATAAACCTTTCTTTTTGCCCGCTAAAAAGCGGGCGGCACGCAAGGCGCCGACGGCATAAGTCATTCGATTGGAGGAACGTACCGTGACCTCGACCCGCTCACCCTCTCCGGCAAACATCACGGTGTGTTCGCCGACGATATCGCCGCCCCGCAATGCGTGGAAGGCGATGGTCTGCCCGTCCCGTTCGCCGGTAATGCCTTCGCGTCCGTGCGCGGCGACAGTTTTCAAATCCCGCCCGAGCGCGTCCGCGACGACCTCGCCCAAGCGAAGCGCGGTACCCGAAGGCGCATCCGCCTTGTGGCGATGATGCGCCTCAATGATTTCCACGTCGTAGCCATCGCCCAGGATCTTCGCCGCGATCTCAGCCAGCTTGAAGGTCACATTGACGCCAATGGCCATGTTCGGTGCAAAAACGATGGGAATGTCTTCCGCGGCGTCTTCGATCACTTCCTTTTGTTCGGCGCTGAAGCCAGTGGTGCCAATCACCGCTGCCTTGCCCTTCGCGACGCATTGCGCGAGATGGGCGAGCGTCCCCTCAGGCCGCGTGAAATCGATCAGGCAATCAGACGCGGCGATCGCTGCACCGATGTCTGCGCTGATCAGAACACCGCTGGTCTTGCCCAAGCCTTCACCCGCGTCTCGACCAATGGCCGCAGACCCGGGCATCTCAAGGGCGCCACCCAACTGCATATCGGCTGAAGCAAACACCGCTTCAATCAGCGTGCGGCCCATGCGACCCGAAGCGCCGGCAATGGCGAGCTTCACTTCGCCGCCTCTTCCGGCAGAGCGCCGCCTTCGATTTCCTTCAATTGATTGCGTTCGAAATGAAGGGTGAGGCGCCTTTCCTCAAGATCGTTGCTGCGTGCCTTTTGGCGACGGTACACATAATCCCAGCGGTCGGCATGGAACACATCGGTGAGCAATGGCGTGCCCAATACGAAGCGCACTTGCTCCTTGGTCATCCCGAGCTTGAGTTTGTCGACTTGGTCTTGGGTGAAGAAATTGCCCTGCTGAATTTCCATGCGATAAGGCTTGATGGGATTGAGCGAGCAGGCGGTCAGCGCGGCGCTCGCGCAGAGCAGCAAAAAAAGCTTGAGGAGTCGGTTAGGCAAGGCGCGTTCTCATTGACGCGTAAAGCCGTTATGATAGCCGAATATGAGCAACGCCCAAGACCTCAAGACGATCGGCCTCAAGGCCACGGTGCCGCGGCTGAAGATTCTCGAACTCTTCGAGAAGAGCAACGTCCGTCATCTGGCCGCCGAGGACGTCTATCGGCTACTCATGAAGGACGGCGTCGACGTCGGCCTAGCGACGGTTTATCGGGTGCTCACCCAATTCGAGCAAGCGGGTCTCCTGCACCGCCATCATTTCGAATCCGGCAAAGCGGTGTTCGAATTGAACGACTCGAGTCACCACGATCATCTGGTGTGCGTGCAATGCGGTCGCGTCGAAGAATTCATGGATGCCGAAATCGAAAAGCGGCAGAACAAGATCGCCAAGGAACGCGGCTTCAACATCCGCGAACACGCGCTCTACATCTATGCCGATTGCACCAAAGTCAATTGCCCTCACCGTAACGAAGCAGGTGCGCGGCCTGTCGCAGTACACCCCCACGGTTAATTTCGGTTCGTCATCGGCGCGCTGAGATGCTTGCTCAAAACGAAGAAGCAGGCATGGACCTTATCTTGTGGCGTCACGCCGAAGCGGCGGAAGGTATTCCGGATTCCCAGCGCAGCCTGACGGTACGAGGCTTGGTGCAAGCTCAAAAAATGGCAACCTGGCTGAACGAGCGCCTGCCCGAAGATGTACA
>DATEOW010000146.1:0-2567 GCA_035273665.1 Burkholderiales bacterium
GTCGAGATCGAGGCGTTTTCCAAACCGACCGCGACGTTGGCGCGCAGACGGTCAAGCTCATCGCGCAATTGCGCACGTGTATGCAATTCGGTACCGCGCGAGAGCATCACGCCACTCAGATTGCAGGCGGCGCGCCAATTATTTTTACTTTCTTCCGTGCCCCAGTGCAGCGTCAAACCTGCGAGCACCGTCGCACCGCGATTCTTCTTCGGCAGCATGAGCAGTTTCATGCCCGAGGGCAGTGTCTTGCGGATCAACCGCGACTGAATGTTTTGCGGCGATGTGTCGAAGTTTTCGCCCAGCGCAAGTTCGTCAGTCGGGCTGAAGTTTTTGAGCAGGGCCTCGGTGTCCGGCGGCTCGGGCGTTGCCACCGTTTGAAAATCGTCGCTCGGATAAAAAAGACCCAGTGTGCGATTCGCGCGCCGCAGGTACGTCGTGGCCACGCGTTGAACGTCTTCGCGTTTCACCTTCGCGAGCTGGTCGTTATAAAGAAACATGAGACGCCAGTCGCCCATGCCGATGAATTCCGATAGCCCTTGCGCCACTCGGAACGTGTCGGTCAGATACAAATCCATTTCCTTGCCCAGCTTGGCTCGTGCGCGCTCCACTTCCTCGTCCGTGACCGGGTTTTTCTCGAAGCCTTCCGCTGTGGCGAGTAGGGTATCGCGCGCCTTTTCAAGGGAGAGTTCGGCGGGGACGTTCGCGCCGATCCGCAGCGTGCCGGGTTCTCTGAGTTGAAGGTTGTAGCCCGCGACCGACGCCGCCAAGCCGGTTTCCACCAGATTGTCGTGCAATCGGCCATTGGGCTGCATGACGAGAATCTGCGTGAGGATATCGACCGGCACATAGTCCGGATGCGAGCCGGGCGGAATGTGGTAACTCGCCTCGACCATCTGCACTTTGCCCGCACGCCGCAAAATGACTTCGCGTTCGCCGTCTTGCGCCGGTTCACGCGTATAGGTCGGCAGAAGCGTGCGTTTCGGTTTCGGGATGCGGCCGAAATGATCGACCGTCATCTTGAGCGCACGGGCCGGGTCGAACCGTCCGGCGATGACCAATACCGCGTTGTCCGGTTGATAGTAATAACGATAAAAAGCCTGCAAACGCTGGATCGGCACATTCTCGATATCCGATCGTGTGCCGATCACATCGCGCCCGTAGTTGTGCCAGAGGTAAGCGGTCGCGGCGACGCGATTGTCGAGTAGGTCGTCCGGATCGTTTTCGCCGCGTTCGAATTCGCTGCGCACGACGGTCATTTCGCTTTCGAGATCTTTTTGCGCGACCCTCGCGTTCACCATCCGGTCGGCTTCGAAAGCAAGCATGGCGCCCAGGGTTTTTTCGCCGGCCTGGAATACTTCGAAATAATTGGTGCGATCGTAATAGGTGCTGCCGTTCGGGCGGGCGCCGTATTTCATCAACTCGCCCTTGGCATCGGGAACGCGCGCCGTGCCCTTGAAGAGCATATGTTCGAGCAAATGGGCCATTCCCGTTTCCCCGTATCCTTCGTGACGGGAGCCGACGAGATAAGTGATATTCACAAGGGTTTTATCGCGCGCCTGATCGGGCATCAGCAGCACTTTGAGCCCGTTGGCCAAGCGAAATTCGCTGATGCCACCCATGCTCGGTCCGCGTTCCACCCCGGCGGGCAGGGCGATTGTCTTAGCGGGTGCCTTGGCCGGGGCGTTTGGGGCAAAACCGAGTAGCGCCAGGGTCACAAAAAGTGTTAACCAGGCATGCGGGCTTTTTCTTGTCATTAAAACTCCAGGTGCCGAAGGCAAAAGGGCTAAGGATCGAGGATCGAGGATCGCGGGTTGAGGTCGAGGGTCGAGGGACGAAGTGGGCGGTATTGTAGCGGTGGCGAGTCGTCAGACTGCAGCGATCTGACTGTGTCAAGGTGGCGGTAGTTCCGGAGGCCCTTGAAAGCCGCTATGGTTAGCCCCATATGCCCCGCGGCACGATTAATAACAACATGGAGAAGGTCATGAGTAGCAAGGAAACCCTGGGTTTTCAGACTGAAGTCAAGCAGCTGCTGCATCTGATGATCCATTCCTTGTACAGCAACAAGGAGATTTTTCTACGCGAGCTGATTTCCAATGCATCGGACGCCGCGGATAAACTGCGCTTCGAAGCGCTGGCCAACCCGTCGCTTTACGGCGGCGATAGCGATCTGAAAATACGTGTCGCGTTCGACAAGGCGGCTCGTACGATCACGATCTCGGATAACGGTGTGGGAATGTCGCGCGAAGAAGTCATTCGCAATATCGGCACGATCGCCAAGTCCGGAACGCGCGAATTTTTCCAGTCTTTGACAGGCGACCAAGCCAAGGACGCCAGTTTGATCGGTCAATTCGGCGTCGGTTTTTATTCCGCGTTCATCGTCGCCGACCGGGTGACGCTGGTCACGCGCCGCGTCGGCGCGGACGAAGCGGTGCGATGGGAATCGGACGGCGGCGGCGAGTACACGCTCGAGACGGTCGATAAGTCATCCCGCGGGACCGATGTCGTCTTGCATTTGCGTGAAGGCGAGGATGAATTGCTTTCCGATTTCCGCCTGAAATCCATTATTC
>DATEOW010000147.1:0-3067 GCA_035273665.1 Burkholderiales bacterium
TTTAAATTTTCACAGGGAGGACGTGCCATGCCGGAAACGCTTATCAAGGTCGATCTCAACCAATCACCCTATGAGAACGATGCCATTCACAATCGCTGGCATCCGGACATACCGATGTATGCGTGGGTGAAGCCGGGCGACGATTTCATTCTAGAGACCTACGATTGGACCGGCGGGTGGATCAAAAACAACAACTCCGCAGACGATGTCCGCGATATCGATCTCACCACCGTTCACTTTCTGAGCGGTCCGATCGGCGTAGAAGGCGCCGAGCCCGGCGATCTGTTGGTGGTCGATTTACTCGACATCGGCGCATTGCCGGACAGCCTGTGGGGCTTCAACGGATTCTTCTCAACGAAGAACGGCGGCGGCTTCCTCACTGATCACTTTCCGTTCGCGCAGAAGTCAATTTGGGACATCAGCGGGATGTTTACCCACTCGCGCCATGTGCCGAACGTTAGCTTCGCCGGTTTGATCCACCCTGGACTGATCGGCTGCCTCCCAGATCCAAAAATGTTGGAGGCATGGAACACGCGAGAAGCGGCGCTTATCGCGACCAATCCGAATCGTGTTCCGGCGCTTGGTCTTCCACCCAATCCCACTTCGGCCCACGCCGGAAAAGCAAAGGGAGCGACCAAAGACAAGATATTCAGTGAAGGCGCGCGCACGGTTCCTCCACGCGAACACGGCGGCAATTGCGACATCAAAGATTTGTCGCGTGGGTCAAAAATCTATTTCCCGGTGTATGTCAAAGGTGCCGGCCTGTCGATGGGCGATTTGCACTTCAGCCAGGGCGACGGCGAGATCACTTTCTGCGGCGCCATCGAAATGGCCGGCTGGACGCACATGAAAGTCGACCTCATCAAAGGGGGCATGGCGAAGTACGGCATCAAGAATCCGATCTTCAAGCCGAGTCCCATTACGCCGACTTACAACGACTACCTCATCTTCGAAGGAATCTCCGTCGACGAGAAAGGGAAACAGTACTACCTCGATGTTCATGTGGCCTATAAGCAGGCCTGCCTCAACGCAATCGAGTACATGACCAAGTTCGGATATTCGAAAGCGCAAGCGCATTCGATTCTCGGCACGGCGCCGGTGCAAGGACATATCAGCGGTGTGGTCGACATTCCCAACGCGTGCGCAACGCTATGGCTGCCGACGCAGATCTTCGATTTCGACATTCGCCCGAATGCGTCCGGTCCGACCAAATCGGTGAAGCAAGGCATGGACATGCCGCTCTCCCCTGATCTCTAAGGGAGATGGATATGCCGATCTACGAATACGAATGTGCGGACTGCGGCGTTTTCACAGCGAGCAAGCCGATGACGCAATACCGCGAACCGCATGCTTGTCCGAATTGCAGTCAGTCCAGCGCGCGAGCGCTGCTGACCGCGCCTGCTTACGCCAGCATGCCTGCGGTTACGCGTACCGCGAACGCGATCAATGAGAAAGCGAGACACGAGCCGCAGACCTCTGCCGAGCGCGCTGCGCGTCATGGCGCCAGCTGCGGTTGTTGCAGCGGCGGCTTGAACAAGGGCCGCACCGTACAAGCGAAAGACGGCTCGAAAGCTTTTCCCACTGCACGGCCCTGGATGATCAGTCATTGATTAGCGCATTGCATACATCTGGCCTAGGCCTTGCTCAAGAGCAGAAGCGTTTGCGAAAGCACGGGGATTCGCAAATGCAGTGCACCGGTTTAACCATGAATGATCGATCGATGCACTGAATCAAAGCAATTCACTTTATACAACCAAGGGAGTCATTGATGCGCCGTCTATCAACCAAATTAGTATCCAAGCCCGCATGCTTAACGCTGTTAGCGCTGAGCATCGCATCGATCGGTAACGCCCAAGCGGGCGTCACCATCAAGGGACCAGGCGATTCTTCATTCAGTATCGGCGCCGGAATTCGTATGTCCTATACGGGGAGCGACGAAGCCGACAAGGATTTCGAATTGGAGAACACGCGGATATTCACGAGTGGAAAAATCACCAAGGATATCGGCGCCGTTTTCAACTTGGAGAAAAAGGGCGGTCCGGACGACGATGAATCTCTCGCCATTTTGGACGCCATCGGACAGTTTTCTTTCAGCCCTGAACTAAATCTGTGGGTCGGGCGCATGTTGCCTGCCGTGGACCGAGCGAATCTAGCCGGGCCTTTCTATGCGACCGGTTGGTCCTATCCCGGACTTGTTTCGGGCAATCCCGCCATTGCGGTGGGACGCGATAACGGCGCGCAGGTCTGGGGCAACCTCCTCGCGGGAAAATTCAAGTACGTGCTGGGTTTGTTCGAAGGTCACAATAATTTCGAGGGGCCCGGCGGAACGGATAGCCTCGCGGTTACTGGCCGGTTTGCATATAGCTTCATCGGTTCGGAAGCAGGGCCCGTGTACTACGAAAACGCCACCTACCATGGTGCTCAGGATCTCTTGACGCTCGCCTTCGGTTTTCAGTCGCAAAACGATGGTGTGGGTACTGCCGTCGAGCAGGACGATTATCTTAGCTGGAACATCGATGTCCTTTATGAAACGAAGTTGACACCGACGACCGGATCACTGACTTTGGAAGGCGCCTATTACAAGTACGACTACGATGTTCTCGACACTGCTCCGGCCGGTGATCGCGACAACATCGGCGGCGCACCTGCGCCCGGCGATGCAATCCTTGCCTCAGTCGCGTATCTATTCCCGTCATTGATCGGGCCCGGCCGGCTTCAGCCCTATATTCGCTATCAGAAAAAGGAGGACGACATTAATGATGTCGACGCTGAGCAATGGGATTTTGGTTTGAACTATGTGATCAAGGGCCACGATGCGCGCATATCGCTGACGTATACGGATTTCGATAGCGATGACGATAGCGCGGACGACAGCTGCTATGTCCTCGGCGTGCAGTTGCAATACTAACTGCGCGTTTTTTTAAAAGAGGCGCCGACGGCGCCTCTTTTTTTAAGGCGTCTGTATCGAGGTCGCCGTCGTTTCTTTTAAGCCTAACAACTTGCGTAGGCTGAACCACCGCGGTTTTTCCAGCAATCCGGGTATGCGATAGCGTTGAATGAGCTTGGC
>DATEOW010000148.1:0-7838 GCA_035273665.1 Burkholderiales bacterium
AACTAGAAAGGAAATCAAGGCTGGCCGCAATTTTAGATCACGCGCGCAATAAGTTTGTACCGTTCGGGGGTAAATCTGTACCAATCTTTCCTGGGCTGGATGGCTTGATTGACGACTGTTCTCGTAAGCTAGTTCCTATAGCGAGTAAACGAAGATGTTTCGCTCCTCAAATCCAATTCGATCGCCGATGCTCACATCTTTATAGGTCATTTCCTCGCAACCCTCAAAGCCGGTCACTTCTCCGGTATAGCGCGTCCCGAGGATCGTTTCGATACGCACCGCGATATATACGGCGCCGCCGCGCAACATGACCTCGGTGCCAATGGCTTGCGGCCGATCACTCAGTGGAGTCCCTGGGGTAATCATCTGGCCACGAGTCGGCGCATCGCCGAGAGCGCGCTGATCGAGGTTCAAGCGGTCATCTGTCATGATCTTTTCTGCAGAGTGCGTTCCTCCCGGGGCGCTGCGTAGCTCGCTCAACGTGTCGTTCAGTGCCTTAAGGCCTTCGTTTACCGCTTCGTGAGCTTCCTGCACGTTTCGGCGCAGCTCGTCTGTGAGGCGTCCCAGAAGGCGCTCGTCGTCTTTGTTAGTGTTGGACTGATTGGCCATGGACTCAGCGTAACATGCGTCGCTTCGACCCTTCTAGAGGGAGAACGCAAAACTGGTGCCCCTCGTATTTGATGCGGCCCGCTGACCGGGCGTAGGATACGAAACCATGGACATACAGCAATCGTCACCTCAGGTGCCGTGGTTGACGAATTCGGAAGTCGCCCGCCAAGCTGCCGAAGTGTTGGGGATGGACGCCGCATCAACACCCGAGACTTTTGGTCAAGCGTTGCCCGACGTCGACGCTGAAGCGTTCTCTCGCTTAGCGGATCGGATTGCAGTGCCCGTAGCGGCCCTCGCGGGGGCTTGTGGGCTACGAGAGACGCAGATATTGATTCGCGCTGGCCGTATCGGATCCTTGGGCGTTCAAGAAAGCGATCATCTTTTTCGAATCGCCTACGTCGCCGTTCTTGCTGCGCGGGTCCTCAACGATTGGCAGCAGTCCGGCGAGTGGCTTACGACGGCACAACACGGACTCAGTGATCGAGTGCCTTTGGATTGCCTCAACACCAATGAGGGGACAGAGAAAGTCACCTCATTGCTTATGCGACTTGAGCAAGGTTTTTTCGCCTAAAGCCTCCCTGATGTGCACACCGGCATGTTCCATATATGGGGATCTTTGAACAACTAATGATGGATAGGTCGCTTTGACTAAAATACCCGGTCGGCATAATTAGGGGGCGGATTCAGTGAGTACCTTTATAAGCCAGTCGCTTTTCCATGAATTGCGCTGCGAACACGAACGCGTCGCCCAGTTGGAAACCATCGCGCGGTCTCTGACGTGGACTGCGGAACAACAAGAATTGGTCGCCATGGCGATCGAGTTGTTCGGATCGGAAGCCGGCGCAGCGCAGTGGCTTCTTTGCCAGCCTCCGATCATGGGCGGACGCACACCACTGGAATTACTGAGCGATGCGGACGGCCAAGCCAAGGTGCGCCATAGCCTGAATTGTTTGACCTACGGTCTTCCCGCCTGACCCTTTGAAGTTTTTGCAATCAGCTGATCTACGACCATCCGCCTCCTCGCACCGTGTAGAGATAACGCCGAACGAGATCGAGGTCGCCCACGTTGCCGGCTAACATACGATCAAGGGCCGATCGACTACCGAATAAAGGCGCTGTGTTCGGTTTGCGAATCCACTCATCAGCCCGCTTGGGCTCTGTAAATAGGAGCTGGAGCGACTTGTAGATGGCAACGATGTTCGACAAGCGCTCAAGGGTGTCCTGCGACAACATGGCCTTCTCCGGATTGCTATGCCAAGCGAGGAAGGTTGATCGCGGGGGATCTCCGAGAAGTCGAAGCTGGTCCTTCACCGATAAATCCCAGTTGGACGAGATCTGTTCAAACGCACGCAGGCTGGCCGCCGCCATCTGCTGTTGATTAATTCGCCGGCCACGTGCTTTAGTTTTCGCTTGCATCGCTTTCGGCAGCAGGGGTGATCTCTTCACACAATTCCGGTCGTGCCTGTGGCGGGCTGTCATGGCGATCCGCGGGGTCTGAGAGCAATTCAAGCGGCGTCTTACCGCCCATGATCGGCGGTTCATCAAGAAGCCATCCTACTGCTTCAGAACCGAAGACTTCAATCGCTAAATCCAACAATGTTTGTTCGTCCGGACCAACCACCAAATCGCGTGCTACGCGTTCCAATTCATGCAGCCGTTCGTGTCGGCCGTGTAGTTCCTGAGCAATTGCTGCGTTGAGGGTTCCCATCGCTTTGGCCTGAAACAGAGAAGCGGTAATTCTAAGGCTCGATGCGAGCGAGGACCATCAAAGATGCCAAGGTCACCACTTTTGGGGCGCAACACCAAATCTCTTCTCAGGTGTTCGCTATTCAGTACGGGTGTTCTCGCTATGCTACGGAATGAGTGCATAGTGCCCGCGCGCGTCGAAGTCATGGGCTGCCATTTCCGCAATACAAAGCAGCGCTTTCAGCATGCTAAGCCGCCCAATGATTCCGGATGGCCTAGCACTCTCCATAGCAGGCCGCCCAGTGATCGAGCCATGCCGGCGGATCTTCGGTCAGATTAATCAGACTTAAACCGGGCGCGCAGTTTTCATCCGGGCACTGGCCGCGCCATCGGATCCATAACGCACACGTGCGCGGCAAACTGGTCGCATGGATGAGCTTGTCGCGCGACCAGCGTTTGTTTCCGCGGTCGATTTCGATCGCGACGCGCCAACCGTCCGAGAGTTCGACCGCCATATCGAGGCGCCCCCACTTGCGATAGGGTTTGCTCGTGCGATAGACCCCCGAGCGATACAAATCTACGTGGACCTCGCAGTGCGCTCGGGCTCCCAGCTTTAGGCACAGTTGTTCGATGTGATGCAGGAGCGCCCGGGTAATCTCCAGACCGCTTTGGCCCGAGCATACGGCTTGATGCATCAACCGGACTTCTGAGGCAAGCGCGACCGCAAAACTACGCAGGGCTTCGGAATTGGTTGGCGCCGATTTTGCGCCCAGCATTGCGAGCGCTTTACTAACGGTTGGTTTGCGCGATCGCCTTCGTCGACACGGCGCTTCGGCCGTTCAAACGCCGGTGTCCCCACCTAGAACGACGGCCTCTGACTTGGTTCGTCCATGTCTTCGTCTTCTTGCCCGTCAGGCGCTTGTTGATCGGCTGCTCTAGCAAGTGCAGCGTCCACACGCTCTTTCCACGCGGCGATTGCGGCCGGTCGAGAGGTAAATTCTCCGACCACCGCGCCGTTCACGTAAACGATATAGCCTACCTCCTTGGGCACACCGTCGACAAGACGCATCAATGCGCTCAAGGAGCAGCCCGCGGTGCCCGCTTCAATCACACGTTCCGGTAGATCCATGGGCATCTCCTTTTATGAGCCGTTTCACGCCAGCCGCACGGCAAGCAGTCGATGGGTTGCGTTTTTACCCGGCCGAGGAACTCGGCGCCGGCAGTTCCGAAATAACCTCAGGCAAATCGGCGCCGCTAAAATACGCTTCCTCGCCGCATTTCGTGCATTTGAAATAGTCCTTACCACCTCGATCCGAGCGCATTACGTGAAGGCAGAGCGGGCAGATCGGTTGATTCTTGTATCCGCCGCGGCCGTCAGGCTCGAAACGAGCATTGAAGTATTCGGTTTGACCATTGGTCAGGCGGCGGGCGGTGAGCTTGCGTTCGAGCTCAGCGGCGTGATCAGAAAGCTCGCGATATTTGGTCTCGAGCTCCGCGACCTTCTGATTGGCGACATCTAGATGCGCCACGAGAAGATCGATGTTATCCATCACCGCGTGCGGGCCGACACGTTTAAAAGTGAGAAACGCATCGGTCAGCGTGCGCAGCAGCCCAAACCTGTGAGGTTCGTTAGTGAGCATCTCGACTAGACCGTGACCGGCGTTTGAATCAGCGACTGGACGGCGGCGTAAATATCTTGCTCGACCGTCGGCGTCTCGATCGAAACGATCAGGCTATAGCGCACGCTGCGGTTGTAGTGTTCATGCTTGGTACGAGTGCGCCACCATCCCATGGCTGGATACACCGCAAGAAAGCCTCGCTTGGCGAGGTCCGCCGCGGTTCCTTCCCATATGTCGGCGTGTAACGAACCGCGCCGGCGTAGCTGATGCCCGATCTGCCAGCCGTCGTCTTGCACGTTCCGATACGTCGGGCCTTCCTCTTCATCGCGCGCCGCACGATTAATGCGTAGCGTGAAATTCTGTAACGACTCCGTCGGCCGGCGCACTTCGAAGCGCAGTCCGTGCGAGGGATATGTGAATTTGGTCCCGGTGGGCAGGCGTCCGGGGTTGGGCTCGATGAAATAGGACAACGCCACACGCAGGTGGACGTTCGTCTCCCCGAGCGCCATCAAAACGTCGCTCGGCCAAGGTAGGGAATGCAAATGCATATCGCAGGTCTTGATCCCCTTGCTGCCGTCTTTAAAAAAGGGCTGTAGTTCATCTTGAACGATCAAGGTGAGCGAGTTAGATGCGCTCCAAAGCGCGCGCTCAATATCCGGCCGCCCGTAGCCGCAATGCTTGAGCAGATTGGTCATACGCACGGTATGGTTTGCGCCGGTGTAGTGCAGACTCGACATCGATTGAGTCCACCGCGCCGAGTGTGCAACCAAACCTCGCACCGTCTCCGGCCAAAATTGTGGGTATTGGCCCATGATGGTCGCGCACAAGTTAGCGGCCAAAGCGCTTGCCGCACTCGTGGCATTCGTTACCGTGAGGAGTCGCTCGTTCACCGCGTGATACGTCGTGAGGAGCGACAGACTTGCAAAGGAGCACGCAGAAATCGCGTCTTTGCCGGCGTTCCCGCCTTCCATGACGATGTCGGGCTTCCAAGGCCAGTCGGTATTGGTCCAGGTCGACGACGTGGTGGTGAAAGGGCTCAGTCCGCCCACGGGGGCGATCGGTTGGTAGTCCCCGCCGTCGTCCTCACTGATCCACGCCTTCTCGGTACACGCACCTACTGTGAGGGCGTTCCAGGCCTGCCCTGGATCGTGGATGGCGTCGGTCGCGAGATGCGCGGGATAAGTCATCATCGCCTGCTGATCTTCCACGTTGCCTGCCGAGACCACCAACAAGCGTGGATGCGCGCCGGCGTTGTCCGCATCCGATGTTAAACGGTCGACGGCTGCCGACCAGGCCGAAGGCCGGCCGCGGTCCCGCCCATCGCGCGTGGTCACTGCCATACTGAATACCCGCGCGCGATGGGGCGCGCCGATTTCTGCACGCGCCGTCGCCTCGACGGTTAGATACCCAAAATGGCGGCCTTCATTGTCGCCTTCGCCGCGAAGAAGCTTCACGGACTCCAGGCGCGCTAACAAACGAACCGGATCTGCGCTTTCCAAAGCGTGTTGTAGATTGCCGTAGAGCGCAAGGCCCGCCAAACCGGTGCCATGACCATGCGAATCGTCAGTGCCCCAGGCCGGCTCGACGGTATAAGTGTCGCTCGCTGCGATGGACGCTTCAAGCAGCGGATGGGCTCTCGTACAACCGGTGTCAAGTAAACAAACATGCGGCGCACCAGCTAGAGCCGGCTCGATGCGCCCGACCAGATTGTCGACCCACTCACTTTGTTCTTCGGGGGCCAGCTGATCAAAGAACTCCGCCGTCTCTTTTGCCCGGCGCAATTCGGCGAGCGTGGAAAGCAACCATACCGAGCGCTGCAGCTGCGCACGGCTCGCGTAGACGAGTACGACCGTTCGCTCAGGGAAACGTAATACATCGGGTCCCACACGCGCCTCGATGCTTTGAGCAAAGCGTTTGAAGTCATCCAGGACCCGTGCTCGATTGCCCCGTATTGGAAGCCACGCCTCCCACCAGATCGCTTGCTCGGGGTCTTGCGGGAATACAGTCCAATCGTCCGTCCACAAAGCTTCGAGCGTCGCAACACGGATGGCGGCGATCGCGTCGACCAAGGTCCGCTGATCGCGCCGTTTGCCGTTGACGTCCTTTTTTTCCGAGAAATAATCGGCTAAGACCTGTTCGAAGTGCTGCAGTCCACCGTGTGGCACCCAGATGGTGGCAAGCGTGCGGCCATCGTCGGTTTCGCGTACGTTGAGCAATTCGATTTTCGCGCGCGCTTGGTCGAGGCTTTCGACGGCGAGTTTGACCGCGGGATAGCTTTCGAACTCGAGTTGTAAGCCGATGCCCTCGGGCTCTAGTTCAACCTCGGAGGCGCGCTGAGCAACCTGTTCTGAGAGCAGCTTTGCAGTGTTAAGTTGTCCCGAGAGGATGCTGTAGTGGTTCGCCCGATCGCGCAGCGGAATGCGCGGCCGCGTGCCACCCCCGGCGCTTGGGGAGGTGTACCGTTGGGTCGAACTCGTGTTGTCAATTACGAGGTGTGGGCGGCGCGCGTCATCGGCCATTCAAATGGTACTGCTTTGTCGTTATAAGACCTTGTTTGAGCGCAGTCGCTGTCTCCGCGTCAGCAACCGCTGCAGGTCTTCTAACTTTACTTCCTTTTCGTCGTGCATAACGACTTCCTTGATCGCGTCGTCCACTATCCGCACGATTTCGGCGTGACTTAAACCTAGAGATTCTTGGGCAAGTGACTTGAGCACTACATCAGTGGGAGGCCCAAAGCGCGCGAGACGCCGCGACAGGATGTGAGCAATCTGCGGTTCATCCGGCAGACTGTATTCGATCACGTCGTCAAAGCGGCGATACAAGGCGTGATCGAGGATCTCTGGGTGATTGGTTGCGCAGATAATCAGGCTGTGCGACTGGTCCTGCTCGATCATGAGCAAGAAGCTGTTCAGGATCCGACGCGCTTCACCCACGTCGTTCGTTAGCCCGCGCTGGCTACCGATGGCATCGAATTCATCAAAAAAATACACCCCTCGCGTTGAGGCCAGCCCATCGAACACTTGGCGTAGTTTTGCTGCCGTCTCACCCATGAACTTGGTGATTAAGGCCTCCAGGCGAACGAGATAAAGGGGAATACCGAGTTCCCCCGCCATACTCGCAGCAGTCATGCTCTTGCCCGTACCAGGCGGCCCCACCAACAACAGTTTGCGCTTGGGTTGTAACCCATGGTCGCGGAGCTTCGCTAAATGGCGCTGTTCTTTTATGACGCGCTTGAGGCTCTCCAGAACACTTGCCGAGAGCACCATGTCGTTGAGTCGGTTTGCCGGGTAGCTGACATCGAGCAGGTGGGCGAGCTCGCCGCGCGGTTTGCCGATCGGGGTAGGCCCACCCCGGTGGGCCAAATCGCTTCTGCGCAACTTCGCCGAGTCGATCATTTCGCGCACTTCTTCTGCGAGCTTGCCATGCCCTTTGCTCGCCTCATGTGCGGCCAATTGCATAGCAACGGCGTAGAACTGCTGTTCATCGCCTTCTAAGTGCGACTGGATTAAAGCTTTAACGTGATCGCTATTTGCCATGGCTGCCCCATTGTGACCGAAAGTCCGCGGACCGTCATTGCGCTGCTCAGGCGCTCGGTCGTTTATTGCCTTTGCGTTGATTTTGTCCATGAAGTACCTGCGCCAAGAGCGCCGAACGTTCCGCTTCTTTTCCGTGAACTTCGGTGATCAGGCGCTCATTTTCCGCTTCTAGGTGGCTCAGGCGATGACCGAGCGTCTCTTTGTCTGCAAAGGCTTTGGCCAGTTCCTGAGCGGTTTTGGCCGCCGCATCGTCCGCCGCCTTGAGCGCCACGGCCGCTTCGCGCGCCGCCGCAGCGGCCTGCGTGGCGAGTCGCTCGCGCTCCTGATGCCGGGCGGTTGATTCCTTTTCGAAGAGGGCTTTTTCTCGTGTGAGCTCGCCTTCGAGCCG
>DATEOW010000149.1:0-14402 GCA_035273665.1 Burkholderiales bacterium
TTCAGAGCGGGATAAACGGAGCGGAATATGAAAACCGGGCAGTCGAACATGAAATTGCAGAAGGGCTTCACGCTGGTGGAGATCGCGATTGTGCTGGTCATTATCGGCCTGCTCTTGGGGGGCGTGCTTAAGGGTCAGGAGTTGATCAACAGCGCGAAGGTCAAGAATTTCGCCAACGATTTTCGTAACGTGCCGCTGTACATCTATGCTTACCAGGATAAGTTCCGAGCCTTACCAGGGGACGATACCAATGTCACGACTCACGTAACAGGAAGCACGGAGGCGACCACCCCAGGAACTACAGGCAATGGCAACATTGAAGGTAACTGGGACAGCCAAACAGCCACGGATGAGAGCGCTCTATTTTGGCAGCATGTTCGATTGGCAGGACTCACTACCGGGGGCACAAGTCCCGCCACTGACGGCTACTATCCCACTAACGCGGATGGCGGACGGGTGGGCGTCGAGAGCAGGGCGTCTGATTTTATTTCAGGGTTGAATGGCGCCTATTTGGTTTGTTCCACCGGAATTCAGGGCAAGTTTGCTAAACAGTTGGACGTCACCATGGATGACGGCGTACACAACACTGGCTCAATGCAGATCGTGGCAACAAACCATACACGAGGCCAAGCCGCCGGGAACGGGGTGCCGGCTGACGACACCACCTATACCGTTTGCATGGCGTTGTAAATTTCAGCCCCTATAAAAAAGCCCGCTTCTGCGGGCTTTTTTATTTTCTACGTTTAGCCTTTCAGCAACCGCAGTTTCGCCTTTTCCAACGCTTCAGGCCGGCCCAACAACACAACGACGTCCTCCGTCAAAAAACGGGTTTCCGGCTGGGGGTCATCCGCGCGGATGTTTCGGCGGCGCACCGCTTTGACTTCAACGCCGATTTCACCCAGCGATAGCGCGGCCAAGGTTTTGCCGACGGCGTAAGCGCGGCCATCCAGCGAGATCGAAAGTAACCGAGGCAGGTTGTCCTCGTCCATATCATCCGGATCGTCACTGGCACCCCGATAGAAGCCGCGAAGCAGCTGATAACGCTCGTCACGAAGATTCCGCACATGCCCTAACACCCGGCGTACGGGCACCCCAGCCATTAACAATGCATGCGACGCCAGCATGATGCTCGACTCAAAAGTATCGGGCACGATTTCCGTTGCACCGGCAGCAGTCAATTCGTCCAGCGATCCATCATCGCGAGTTCGCACGATGATGGGTATTTCGGATGAAATGCTGCGGGCATGGTGAATCACACGCAAAGAGGTCCAGGTGTCGTTGAAAGAAATGACGAGCGCTTTAGCGCGTGCCACACCGGCGGCGGCAAGCATTTCACGGCGACCCGAGTCCCCATAGACGACGTTTTCTCCTGCGGCCGCGGCGGCCTGCACGCGCTCAGGGTCCAGATCGAGCGCTACGTAACCGACCCCTTCTCGATCGAGGAATCGCGCCAAACCCTGCCCGGTACGCCCATAACCGCAGATCACAATATGCTTCTCGTTTGTCAGCCCCTGCACAGCAACCTGATGCAATTGCAACGACCGGCGCATCCACTCGCTGCGCGAAAGTTTCAAAGCAATACGATCACTATGTTGAATGAGGAATGGCGCTGCCAGCATAGACAACAACAGACCTGCAATTACCGCTTGCGCTACACCATGGTCGAACAACTGAAATTCCGAGCCAAGGGCGAGGAGCACCAAGCCGAACTCACCGCCTTGAGCGAGACACAGCGCCGTACGTATCGCCGTTCCCGGCGTACTTCCCAAGGCGCGCGAGAGGCCGGCCACCACGGCGAATTTAAGTAGCATCGGCCCGAGAAACATGAGGAACACAATGGGAGCGTGTTGAATGACCACGCCGATCTCGAGCCGGATGCCCATGGTAATGAAAAACAGCCCGAGCAAAACGTCGCGGAACGGTTTGATGTCTTCTTCGACTTGATGGCGATATTCCGTTTCGGATATCAGCATGCCCGCGACAAACGCGCCGAGCGCGAGCGATAGCCCGGAGACTTCCGTCAGATAGGAAAGACCCAGGGTGATGAACAACACATTAATGATGAAGAGTTCATGCGATCGCCGCATGGCGACGATGGTGAACCACCACCGCATTACCCGTTGTCCGAAGAACAAGACAGCGCCCAGGATAGCGGCCGCCTTCAATGCGGCAACGCCGAGTTGAAGCGCAAGATCGCCGCCTTCGCCGCCCAGAGCCGGCAAAATCACGAGGAAGGGCACGATTACCAAATCCTGGAACAGCAACACACCGATGATTTCTCGACCGTGCGGCGTTTCTGTTTCCATACGTTCGCTGAGCATCCGCGCAACGATTGCGGTTGAAGAGACACACAAGGCTGCGGCCAGCGCGAAACTTCCTTGCCAAGCGAAGCCTGCCAAAGTGAAACCCGCCATCAGCACCAACAGCGTCGACAATACTTGGAGTCCGCCCAGGCCGAATACCAGCCGGCGCATCTGGAAAAGGCGTCCCAGACTGAACTCAAGCCCGATGGTGAACATGAGAAACACCACCCCGAATTCCCCGATGTGCTGCGTCTCCTCCAGATTGGCTGTCAGCGTGGGGACATTAGGGCCTAAGATGATCCCGACCAGCAGATATCCAAGCAGCGGCGGGAGCTGCAGGCTGCGAAATACGACCACGGCCACCACGGCGCTCGCAAGTAGGAGAAGAATGAGTTCGAGCGAGTCCATATGTAACGTCTGAGCGCCGGGGGCCTTTGCTATACTTTTGCCGATGATAACGGCAGACAACCCGGCAACCAAACAATGAGCGCCAACAGCGCACTTCAACTCGCGCGGGAGGTCTTGCAGATCGAAGCCGCCGCCGTCGCTGCCTTGGCCGATCGACTCGACGAGAGTTTCACCGCGGCGCTTCAGCTCATATTGGAATGCCGGGGCCGGGTCGTTGTGAGCGGCATCGGCAAATCGGGACATGTCGCCCGAAAAATCGCCTCGACGCTGGCGAGTACCGGAACGCCGGCTTTCTATGTGCATCCCGCCGAAGCCAGCCATGGCGACCTGGGAATGATCACCCGCGACGATGTAATGATCGCCCTCTCTTATTCGGGCGAAAGCGAAGAACTGTTGACGATTATTCCGCTGATCAAACGACAAGGTGCGAAGTTGATTGCGATCACCGGTAATGGGGAGTCATCGCTTGGCCGTGAAGCAGATGCGCACTTGGATGCTCGAGTGGATAAGGAGGCCTGTCCCCTCAACCTGGCCCCCACCGCAAGCACAACTGCCGCGCTTGCACTTGGCGATGCCCTTGCTGTCGCGTTGCTGGATGCACGAGGCTTCGGTTCCGACGACTTCGCGCGTTCACACCCTGGCGGACAATTGGGCCGGCGCTTACTGACGCACGTGAGCGATGTCATGCGTACTGGAGATCGCATTCCCAGCGTACGGGCGGGAGCATCGCTGTCCGCCGCAGTGCTGGAGATGTCTCGTAAAGGCATGGGCATGACGGCTATCGTGGAACCGGACCAGCGCGTGAAGGGACTCTTCACCGATGGCGACCTGCGTCGGGCGCTAGAAAAGGGGATCGATCTGCAACGTGCTGCAATTGACGACCTGATGACGCGCGCGCCACGCAGCATTGCCGCAACAGAGTTGGCAGCCGAAGCGGTCGAATTGATGGAGCGGCACCGTGTTAACCAATTACTGGTCACCAACGAAGACGGCGTGCTGATCGGTGCGCTCAATATGCACGACCTTCTTTTAGCGAAAATCGTTTAATGCTCCCTGTACTCGACGCCGCCGCGCGCGCGAAACCCCTGCGTTTCATGGCCTTTGATGTCGACGGCGTATTAACCGACGGCAGTCTTTATCTCAGCGATAGCGGCGAAGAACTGAAAGTCTTCAACACGCTGGACGGTCAAGGCCTAAAGTTCCTTCAGGAGGATGGTATTGAACTGGCGCTCATCACCGCGCGCAACTCGAAAGTCGTCGCGCACCGGGCCGCCAACTTAGGGATTACCCGTCTACACCAGGGTATTGAAGACAAGCTTGCCTGTTTCGATCGAATCCGCAGCGAGCTTGGACTGCAATGGGCTGAATGCGGCTACATGGGCGACGACTTGCCGGATTTGCGCATTCTTTGTCGCTGCGGCTTTTCCGCCGCGCCGGCGAACGCCGCGGAAGCCTTGCATTCTCGTGTGCACTATTTGAGCAAAAGTCGCGGCGGGCAAGGCGCTGTGCGAGATGTTGTTGACCATATCCTGCGCTCGCGCGGCACTCTGGACAAAACAATCGCGCGGTATCTCGAATGAAACCACGCGCCAATACGCTTTTCCCCCTCATGCTGCTGATCGGTCTTGCCGGTATGAGCCTATGGCTCGAACACGCCGTTCAAGACGAGTCGCGCGGAGAACGCGTAGAACGACACGATCCCGATTTCATCGTCGACAACTTTAACGCGACTAACATGAACGAGATGGGCAGACCCGTTTCAAAATTGACGGCGAAGCGCATGAGTCATTATCCGGTCGACGAAAGCAGCGAACTGGAGAAGCCGCATTTAGTCCAATTGCGTGAAAACGGCACCGAGTTACATATCAGCGCGGATCGTGGGAAAGTCAGCGGCAGTGGGGAGGAGGTTCGACTCTATGGCAACGTCGTGGTCTATCGGGAGGCAACTGCCGAACGGCCCGAACTTCGCATGGAAACGCGATATCTACAGGTTTTTCCCGAACAGAATCTGGCGCGCACACCGGAGCACGTCGTCATCACGCAAGGACGCTCGCGCTTGACCGGCACGGGCTTTGAAGTCAATAGCAAGACCGAGGAATTCGTATTGAAATCGAATGTCAGCGGTCAATACATCAAGGCGGACAGTTGAAGATAAAAAGGTGGAGCCCTCTATGCGCCGTTGCGTGCGCGCTTTTGTGGGCCGGAGCAGCGGTTGCGGAACGTGCCGACCGAGACAAGCCTGTCAATATCGAATCGGACACGCTTAAAGTCGATGACGAAAAACAGTTGGCGACTTTCGACGGCCGTGTCGTGCTGACGCAAGGCAGTTTCATTTTGCGTTCGAACAAACTTGTCGTTCGCAAGGATGCGCAAGGTTTTCAACACGCGACAGCGTACGGAACACCTGCGACATTCCGAGAAAAGCGCGACGGTTCAGACGAGTGGATCGACGGCGAGGCCTTGCGGGTGGAGTACGACAGTAAACGAGAGTTCATCGAACTATTCGAAAGTGCTCGTCTCACTCGCGGGAAAGACGAGGTGCGAGGCAGCCACATCAGTTATGACGTTCGGGCGGACTATTACACCGTCAACAGTAATAAGGGACAAAATGCCAACGCGCCGGATACTCGCGTGCGCGCCACCTTACAGCCGAAGAAAAAAGAAGAGCCGACCAGCGCTCCCGTCGAATTGCGCCCGGCTCCTCGAATAGAGGGCGTGAAGTAATTCAATGAACGCACCCGATACTGAGAAAGCGCTTTTGAGCGATATTGCCCAAAGCCGGTTGAGCGCGGTTTCCTTGCGAAAACGCTATAAAAAGCGAACCGTGGTGCAAGACGTGTCGCTCGACGTCTCGAGCGGAGAAGTAGTGGGGTTGCTCGGCCCGAACGGTGCCGGCAAGACCACCTGCTTTTATATGATCGTGGGACTCGTTGCCGTTGACGGTGGTCGCATTTTCATCGACGAGAGCAACATCACCCGCCTCCCCATTCATAAGCGCGCACGCATGGGCCTGTCCTACCTCCCGCAAGAAGCGTCGGTTTTTCGAAGATTGAGTGTGCAAGAAAACGTCCGCGCCGTGCTTGAACTGTTAAATGACGACGAGGACCTGATCGAACACAAGCTGGACGCGCTTTTGAATGAATTGCATATCGGCCATTTGCGCGAGTCCACCGCCCTATCCCTCTCCGGCGGCGAGCGCCGTCGGGTGGAAATCGCTCGCGCGCTGGCAACCGATCCTTCTTTCATCCTGCTGGATGAGCCCTTCGCGGGGGTGGATCCCATTGCAGTCCTGGATATTCAACGAATTATCCGATTCCTCAAGGAAAGGGGCATCGGCGTGCTGATTACCGACCATAACGTCAGGGAAACGCTGGGGATTTGCGACCGAGCGTACATAATTAACGAAGGCACGGTACTCGCTTCAGGTAAGCCGGAGGAGATTGTTTATAATGAAAACGTCCGTCGCGTTTACTTAGGCGAGCATTTCCGTCTCTGAGCAAGGCCGGGCGGACCGCATGAGGGGAATACGCCCCCACTGCCCACCCAAGCATCGTCCGCGGTATAGATGAAACAAACACTGCAGCTCAAGCTTTCTCAGCACCTTACGCTGACCCCGCAGCTGCAGCAGTCCATCCGTCTTTTGCAGCTTTCCACCTTGGAACTGAACCAGGAACTGGAAAAGTTTCTCGCAGAGAACCCGCTGCTCGAACGGGAGGACGGAGATGAAGACGGTCATTTCACTGTTCCCCTCAAAACGACCGCGCCGGAACAAGACGTCCCACTTACCAATGGCGAAGCCGAGGGCAGCGAAGCCCCGCCCGAGGAGCCACGCGCTCCGACGGAATCGGATTGGACGCTGGAAAGTTCCGGCAGCAGTACCCCGCGGGACGACAATGATGAAAGCGATTTCCCGCAGTTGCCGGCCGAACTGCCGTCACTTCGCGAGCATCTGATGCAGCAACTCCTGCTGACGAAGCTGCCCCAGCGCGATCGGAACCTCGTCGCGTTACTGATCGATGATTTAGATGAGGGCGGCTATCTCACGCAATCGCTGGAAGAGATCGCCGCAATGCTGCCTCCCGAGCTTGAAGTGGAGCCGGAGGAGTTGCAGATCGCGTTGCGCCATTTGCAAAACATGGATCCAACCGGTGTCGGCGCCCGGTCGCCGGCAGAATGTCTGGAATTGCAATTACTGGCCATGCCGTCAAATACGCCGGGACTCGCTTGCGCTTTACGCTTGGTGCGGGAACATTTGCCGCTACTCGCCGCCCGCGATTTTGTGCGCCTCAAACGGGTGCTCACCTGTGACGACGCGGCGCTCCGCGTTGCGCAGCGGCTGATACAACGCTTGAATCCAAGACCCGGCGCAGAACATGCGCCACTGGAAGCACGGTATGTCGTGGCCGACGTCATCGTGCGCAAACTGAAAGGCGTCTGGCTCGCCAGCTTGAACCCCGACGCGATGCCGAAATTACGGATCAACCGTATTTACGCCGATATTTTGCAAAGCAATCGGAACGGCAGCGGTGGCCAGCTGTCCAGTCAATTACAGGAAGCCCGTTGGCTTATAAAGAATGTGCAGCAACGCTTCGAAACCATCCAGCGCGTCTCGCAAACCATCGTGGATCGTCAGCGACACTTTTTTGAGCATGGCGAGGTGGCGATGCGCCCTCTCGTCTTACGTGAAATCGCAGATGCACTAGGACTGCATGAATCCACCGTATCGCGCGTGACCACTCAGAAATACATGGCTACACCGCGCGGCATCTTTGAATTGAAGTACTTTTTCGGCAGCCATGTCGCAACGGAGACCGGCGGCGCATGTTCGGCCACGGCGATTCGCGCCCTGATTAAACAATTGGTCGCAGCCGAAGACGGCAGGAAACCCCTCTCCGACAGCAAAATCTCGGAAATTCTCGGTCAGCAGGGCATCGTCGTCGCGCGCCGCACCATCGCGAAGTACCGCGAGTCGATGCACATACCGCCAGTTAACCTGCGCAAGTCCTTGTAAAAGGCATACGATCACACCATCTACAACGCGAATAGGAGCCTCGACACCCTTCCACACCGCAACGCATGTAAACCCCTTTGTCCTTATCTGGAGGCGAGCGATGAATTTGAGTATTACAGGCCACCATCTCACCGTCACACCGGCGATTCGCAGTTGCATCGAGCAGAAAATGGATCGTGTTTTACGCCATTTCGATCATGTCATCGATGTAAACATCATTCTTACGGTGGAGAAACTACGACAGAGGGTCGAAGTAAACATGCATGTTCGCGGCAAAGATCTCTTTGTGGAATGCGAAGACGAGGATCTCTACGCGGCGATCGATAGCGCGGTCGATAAGCTCGATCGCCAAGTGTTGAAGTACAAGGCGCGGGCCTATGCCCATCCCCACGATGCCATCAAACATCACCGACCGGAAGCTGAAGCTTAAAGCGTCGAGAACGGCGAAGTGAGGCGCTATAATTCGGGGTTGCGGCGCCGCGGGCGCCGCGGCAACCTTTGATTAGCTCATGAATCTGATCGCCAAACTGCTTGCCCCAGGCAATATTCTGTTGAACCTGGACATCAGCAGCAAGAAACGCATGTTCGAACAGGTCGGCCTGTTGTTCGAGAACAATCAAGGCATTGCCAGGAACCTGGTATTTGACAGCTTGTTCGCCAGGGAACGGCTGGGCTCTACCGGGCTGGGGCAAGGCGTCGCCATCCCGCACGGCCGGATCAAAGGGCTGCGAGAAGCCATCGGCGCCTTCGTCCGCTTGGATACACCCGTTGCTTTTGATGCCCCCGACGGGCAACCGGTCAGCTTGATCTTCGTCCTGCTTGTTCCGGAACAAGCCACCGAGCATCACCTACAAATCCTGTCCGAGCTGGCGCAGATGTTCAGCGATAAAGATCTACGGCGGCATCTCGCTAGCGCCACCGACGCTAGCGAATTGCATCGCCATATCACCGCGTGGCAACCGTACGGCGTCGTCAAGTAAGGCATGCTCCAAACCAGCGTCGCAAGGCTGTACGAGAGCAATAAAGACAAGCTGACGCTTACTTGGTTGGCCGGCGAAACCGGCGGGGAAGCCCTGATTCTGCAAGACGCCAAAGAAAGCGGCGCCTTTGTCGGTCACCTCAACTTAATTCATCCAAACCGCATTCAAGTACTCGGGCGCCATGAGCAAGCGCATTTCGATGCGCTCGAAACGAAGCGGGTGCGCGATCTAATCGACAATGTGCTCGACGCCCGGCCAGCAATCATCCTGCTCAGCGACGGCATGCCGGCCGATCCCACGCTGCTCGAAGCGGCGCAAATGCGTGGCGTAGCGTTATTCTCTTCGCCGCTCCCGGCCGCGTTTCTCATTGATAAGCTACACCGCTATCTCGCCAAGACCCTCGCCGAGACGACAACCCGACACGGCGTGTTCATGGACGTTCTGGGCCTGGGTGTGATGATTACCGGCGACTCAGGGGTAGGGAAAAGCGAGCTTGGCCTCGAGCTGATCAGTCGAGGCGCCGGATTGGTCGCCGACGATGTGGTCGAAATCTCTCGTATCGCGGCAACGACGCTGGTGGGGCGCTCACCGCCTATGTTGCGCAATTTCCTGGAAGTGCGTGGATTGGGCGTATTGAACATTCGCGCCATTTTCGGAGAGACCGCGGTACGTCCAAAAATGAATCTCCGTCTCATTGTTCACTTGGCTCGACCCAATCAGCCCGGCGGGACAGCGGTAGAGCGCTTACCCCTTCACGAACAATCCGAAGACATCCTCGGTGTGAGCGTCCGCAAGATGGTCGTCCCGGTCGCTGCCGGGCGTAACTTGGCGGTTCTTCTCGAAGCCGCGGTGCGCAACTACATTCTGCAACTGCGCGGCTACAACAGCACAGAGGAATTTATGGAAAGACAGCGGATCGCGATCAAAGAAGGAGACTAGGCGGGAACTGTTCTTGGAGCACTGGTGGAAGAATCCGGTCTGCGCCATTGCGCAATTTGAGGAGAACACCCATATGAACAACAAAACGCTCATCGCACTTATCGCCGTATTTGCTTGCTCCCTTTCTTACGCCGAGGAAAAGAAGGCACCCACCCCGAAACAAGCCGCGCAAACCGCCAAAATGAAGGCTTGCAACGCCGAAGCCAAGGAAAAGCAACTCAAAGGCGACGCTCGCAAGACGTTTATGAGCACCTGCCTTAAAACGAAAACCAGCTAAGTCGTATCAGGCGGCATGTCCGCCGCCTGCGCTTTCTTTTGACCGCTTTTTTCTGACGGCTTTTTTTACAGTCCTTGTCCTCGTTGCCCGGCTAAGTCCCATCCGCTATTCTGCGGTGCATGCAGCTTGTCATCATCAGTGGCCTTTCCGGCTCGGGCAAGAGTGTTGCGCTCAACGTGCTGGAGGACGCGCGCTATTACTGCGTCGATAATCTGCCCGCGACATTATTGGGCGAAACGGTCGCATTTCTACACGGCGCCGGTTATGAGAAGGTGGGTATCAGCATCGATGCGCGCAGCGGTGCTGCGCTGGCGGAGTTACCGGCATCGATGCGGGGGCTGCGTCAACAAGGCGTCGACGTCCGGTTGCTCTTTCTCGACGCGAAGAACTACACGCTGATCAAACGTTTTTCCGAGACCCGTCGTTTGCATCCCCTGGCAAACGGCGAGTTGACGCTCGGCGAGTGCATCACTCAAGAGCGCGAGCTTCTTCAAGAAGTCGGCGAGTTGGGACACCACATCGACACCAGCGAAATGTCGGCAAACCAATTGCGCGACTCCATCAAAGCCCTGGTGCAGATTGACCGTTCCGGTTTGACCCTGCTATTCGAATCTTTCGGCTTCAAAGACGGAATCCCCCTCGACGCTGATCTGGTCTTCGATGCCCGTTGTTTGCCGAATCCGCATTACGATCCGCTGCTTCGGCCGCTGACCGGCCTCGACCCCGCAGTATGCGGTTTTCTCGATCCAATCGAAGACGTGCAAGGCATGTTGCGTGACATCGGCGATTTCGTTGCGCGTTGGCTGCCGCGCTTCCAACGCGACAATCGCGCTTATTTAACCGTCGCAATCGGCTGTACCGGCGGGCAGCATCGGTCTGTATTCATGGTCGAACGCCTTGCGAAGCGTTTTGAAAATGATGCGCGTGTCCTGGTCCGCCATCGCCAACTCGCACGACGCGTCAATGAGTGATCTGCTGGATACGCCCAAACCGCCGATGACAGTGACCATCGGACTTACCGGTGCCTCCGGGCTTGGCTATGGGCTACGTCTTATTGAATGTCTACTCAACGCAGGCAGCAATGTCGGCATTATTTATTCGCAAGCAGCGCAGATCGTCGCCAAGCAGGAGCTCGATATTGTGCTGCCCACGCGCCCGCAAGATGCGGTCGCTTTCTTTTGCGAGCGTTATGACGCCACCCCCCAGCAGCTGACGATCTACGGACGTGAAGATTGGTACGCACCGATCGCTTCAGGGTCCAACCCGAGCGACGCGATGGTGATCTGCCCGTGCTCGATGGGCACCCTGGGCGCAGTTGCCGGCGGATTGTCCGACAACCTTATCGAACGTGCGGCAGACGTGGCGCTGAAGGAAAAACGCAAACTCATTCTTGTGCCGCGAGAGACGCCCTTCTCGCTTATTCACCTGGAGAACATGACCCGGCTTGCCCGCGCCGGCGCTGTCATCCTGCCCGCCAATCCTGGGTTCTATCATCGCCCGCAATACGTCGAAGACCTCATCGACTATGTCGTGGCGCGGGTGCTCGACCATTTGGGCATCCGGCATGCATTATTGACGCGCTGGGGGCGAAGCATCCCTAACGAAGCCTCATAGCTTAGTAGAGACTATCTCGATTTGAATATCCCGCTTTTTCCGCTGAAGACCGTTTTGTTTCCTGGCGGCTTGTTGAGCTTACGCATTTTTGAAACGCGGTACGTCGACATGACGCGCGACGCGCTGAAGAATCATCAGCCCTTCGGCATCTGCCTCATCCACGCGGGAACGGAGGTCGGCGCGCCTGCTGTTCCCGAGGTGGTGGGCTGTCTCGCTGAAATCATCGATTGCGATATGGCCCAACTAGGAGTTCTTCAGGTACGTGTTCGTGGCGGCCAGCGTTTCCGCATCAGTAAAACGGAAGCCGACGCACAAGGGTTGCTAAACGCGGATATCACCCTTATTCAACCCGAAGCCACACAGCCCCTTCAGCCACAATTCAATCCCTGCGCGCAATTGTTGAAAATCATGGCGGCCGATGCGAGCAAAAACAATTTTGAAGAACCTTATCGATTCGATGATGCGAGCTGGGTGAGCTATCGCCTGACCGAATCTCTTCCCATCCCGCTTACCGCAAAGCAGAAAATGTTGGAGTTGGATGATCCCGTGCTAAGACTGGAAATCCTGCAACGCTTCCTCGAACAGCGCGGTCTGATTCGTCGCAGTTGAAGGCTGAAGTGCGCGCAGGATTTTTTTGGCCGGCGTGGGCAAGGCATCATTTAAGGCCTCGCTCACCTGTGACCATACAACGCCGGGCTGAGCAGCGCGTGGTGCTCGACGCTCGACGCGAGCCAACACAGGCGCGATGCGCAAATGAAAATGCGTGAAACTGTGTTTCAAGGGCGAAAGATTTTCGGTTGCGGCCACTTCGCAACCGAATAAGCGCTGCGCAAGGATCAATCCCTCATTCAGTTCGCTGTATTCGGGAAAACTCCAAAGGCCGCCCCAAATGCCGATCGCCGGGCGCTTTTGCAGTAATACTTCGTCGCCGTGCATCAAGACAAGCATGATCGTATCGCGCGTCGGCACCTGTTTTTTGGTCTTAGGCGTGGGTAACTCCTGCACACGATTTTGCTCGAGCGCTCGGCAACTCCCAGCAATTGGGCAGGCTTCGCAGCGCGGCGAACGCGACGTGCAAACGGTAGCGCCTAAATCCATCAGGCCTTGAATGTAGTTCTCGCCGTCTTTGGGCGGCAACAGCGATTCCGCCAAGCCCCAAAGCACCTGCTCGACATCGCGCTCGCCCGGATGCCCTTCGATGACGAAATGACGCGCTAATACACGCTTCACGTTGCCATCCAAAATCGCCGCGCGCGCACCGAACGCAAAACCAGCGATGGCGGCGGCGGTGGAGCGCCCGATGCCCGGAAGCGCTTCGATATCGGGCCTCGACTCGGGGAATCGTCCGCTGTGCCGCGCCATGATGAGCGTGGCGGCATGATGCAGGTTCCGGCCGCGAGAGTAATAACCTAAACCACTCCATAAGCGCAGCACTTCATTCTCATCGGCAGCGGCGAGACTCTCAATATCGGGAAAACGGGCAAGGAAGCGCTTGAAATAAGGAATGACGGTGGCGACTTGCGTTTGTTGCAACATGATTTCCGAGAGCCAGATGACGTAAGGATCCCGGGTGTTTTGCCATGGTAGATCGTGGCGACCGTGTTCGCGCTGCCAAGCAACTATCCTTGTCGCAAACTCCGACACTACTCGTTCGCCACGCCGAAAGGCACGTGACCGGTGGCCACATGTAGACGCGCCGATTCGCAATGGCCGCGCTGGTCGTCAAAGAAAATATCGGCGCCGAATGCTTTGAGAAAACTTCCTTTCTCCAGTCCGCCAAGGAATAACGCTTCGTCAATACGAATATCCCACGCCCTTAAGGTGCGGACAACGCGCTCATGCGCGGGGGCACTGCGCGCGGTGACCAGCGCGGTGCGAATAGGCGATTGATCGAGGGGAAACTCCGCCTGAATTCGATGCAAGGCTGCAAGAAAACTCTTAAAAGGACCGCCGGTAAGCGGATCGCGCGCGGCAAATACCTCACTCTCCGTAAAGCGATCCAATCCTTTGAGTTTGTAGACGCGTTCGGCTTCGTCGGAAAAGATCACTGCATCACCGTCGAAAGCGATGCGCAATTCCTCGGTCTGCTCAGTGTTCTGACCGATATTCGAAGGAAGGATCGTTGCGGCAGCATGTCCCGCATCGAGCGCTTTACGTACGTCTTCGGGATTGGCCGATAAAAATAAATCCGCGTTAAATGCCGGGACGTAAGAGTAAGTGCTTTCGCCTCCGGTAAAAGCGGCGCGCGTAATGTCCAAGGCGTAGTGCTCGATGGAATTCATGATCCGCAGGCCGGTGTCGGCCGTATTGCGGGAAAGCAGAATGACCTCGACGCGCGGGCGCATAGGCGGACGGATGTTGATCGCCAGCAGTTTTTTGACCAGATGGAAAGCGATGCCCGGCAACAAAATTTCATCTTCCCGGTCCCGCTGGTACTGGTAGTACGCTTCGACGCCTTCGTCTTCGAAGACGCGATTGCTTTCCTCCAGATCGAATAGGGCGCGGGAGGAGATTGCTACGACGAGCTTTCCATCAAAATTGGCAGGCATGGGCCATTTTAGCGGTAGTGGAGCGGGTGAAGGGAATCGAACCCTCGTATGCAGCTTGGGAAGCTGCCGTTCTACCATTGAACTACACCCGCAATTGCATGAATGTTAAACGAGGGTTCGATTCCAACAAACTTAGTTTGCGAACCCAGGGCGGCCACGGAGGGCCGCCCGTCCGTCCGGCGCGGATGTGCGCAGGCACATCCTCGAAACCCCGAACGCACTATGCAGCTTGGGAAGCTGCCGTTCTACCATTGAACTACACCCGCAATTGCATGAATGTTAAACGAGGGTTCGATTCCAACAAACTTAGTTTGCGAACCC
>DATEOW010000150.1:0-9050 GCA_035273665.1 Burkholderiales bacterium
CCCGCGGTTTGCGTTTGACAAAATGCGGGGCGATCTCGGTGCGACCCATGATGCGCGCCGAGCCGAGCTCGTACTGGCCGACCTCGTAGACTTGGTACGGGCGACCGACTGGCTTGCGGACCAAATACATTACGTTTGACATATTGCGTCCTAGTTGAGAGTGACGAACTTGACGGCGCTCTGGTTATCTTTGTGGACCACGGAAAATACAGTCCTTCCTGACCACTTTGATTTTTCTTCTTTTGCGAAAACAACTTCCGGGTAGGCGTCATAAGCGCGTGCATACTCGTTGTCGATGCTGACACAGCGCAGTTCGCCGCCGTGCTCGGCTTTGATCGCCTGCAGTGCCGCGATCAGTTCGTCGATTGTCATCGGCGTCTCCGTAAAACTTTCAAGTAGGCGCGAAAATTTAGCCTGCCGACCATATATCCGGCCAGGAAACACGCGACATAGGCGCCGAGATACCACGCGATGATGAGCCAATCGATCATGGTGTGCTCCGTTCGATGTCGACGTATTGCGGCTCGTCGAAATGGCCGCGTTGCCAATGGTCGAACGCCGCCGATTCATTGAAGCTATATTCACGGCTGCAGCGGCAAAGAAAGAATCCGATACCTAATTCGACCGGCGGTTCCGGCGGCCGCCACGTGCCAATAAACCGATGGCGACTAGGATCGATCTCGCCCGGCGCGACTTGCTTACCGTTCAGTAGTGGCATGCGTTTTCTCCAGCGTCAACAAAACGCGCCCCGACTTCGCGAGCCGATGCCAAACCGACAAGCCGTAGCGCTCGCCCAAGTGCACCATATCCCACAGCGACATCGAGCGATTGCATGCGGGATGCAGGAATACTTGCGCGGGCCGAGCTGGATCAGCTGCAGCCGAGCGCTGCACGAACTGATCCAATCGCGTGACACCGGTCACAGTTTTACGCGACGGCCGATCAGCTTGGCGAACTTCGCGGCGCCATCGGGCACCGAGAGCGTCACTGATTGGTGAATGCCACCGCCTGCGATGCCAGCGACTTTCGATTCGACCAAGCAGCCCTTGTGCGTGTAGTAGCGATCTGGGCGGGCTGGCTCATTTTTTGGCGTTTCCATAACTCTCTCCGTTTCTGTGACGCCTGCAGCATACGAAAGTTGTTGACGGGTTGTCAATAGGCGAGTATGGTCCGCACACCGACCACGGAGCCAGCCATGCAAACTATTCACGAAATTCTCGCCGAGATCGAACGGCTTCAGCGGATACAGAAAACGAACCATCCGTCGACCGCCGCGTGGCTCAGTGCGTCCGAACAACTGCAACCGCTCTTTGCCGAAATGGCAAAGCGCACGAAACACAATCGCTAACCATCGGAGACCGCCATGCAATCAGTCATCCTCCCAGGCACCGTCGAGCAACTAAATCGCCGCACAGAGCCATCTGTAATCGTTTATAGGCTGCGCTGCGATCAACCATATACCGACGCTGCCCTCAAGGCATATGTCGGCTGCGACGACTACCTCGGCGGGTACGTCGAGCGTTTCGCGGACAACGTCGTCGAGGTTCGCCGGCACACGAGCTGAGCATCGATAGCCGTGTCGCGCGGCACTTTTCGCCCCGCTGCTCTCCAGTCGCAAGGATGAGCGCGGGGCTTTTTTATTCACGGCGAAATCAGCATTCATATCAATGACTTACTGATTTAATCAATGATTTACGCCATCTTATTATAATCTGGATAACTTATGTCGTAAATGCCGTATGGGCGCAGGGATATACAAAACACAAAACACCTCTGTGTGTGTATTTTAACTCCCCGCGCCCATACGGCATAGTCGACACAATCTAGAAAGTTTCTAGGTTGTGTCGGCCAATGCCGTATGCGCATTTTTTGAAATGTCAGCGACCTTAACAAAAGCATTGACATTTCAATCTCCGCATTTCTCGTTCCTGCGAGCCTCTGCGGCGGCGTGAATGCTTTCCATTGCTGCTTGGCGTGAGCGCAGCTCGATAGCGGCGCGGGCGGCGAACATTTTGTGGACTTCGGGATTCACGTCCCATCGAGTTGGGATGCCTGAGCGCTTATTGGTGCGTGCGAATCCTGACGGCCTGATCCATCCGGCATCTTCGAGATAGACCCAGGCTCCGCGCTTGGTGTTGTCGTCAATGTGTGAGAATCCTTTGTAATTTCTTAAGACATCGCGCACAGGTAGTTCGGCGAGTTTGTAGGCCAGAATAAAGCTCGCGATCCACCGATAATGCTGAGAGCGCTCCGACTGATGCACCACGTTGTCGTAGAATTCCATCGCGTGCGGCAGCAGTAAACACTCCATCAACTCGCACACATTCATGGCCACGGATTCGTCAATAGTGGGCGTTGGCCTTACGTTTTGGCCGACACAGTTCACGACGTGATAGGTACACAAGAGGCGCGCGAACAGCCCCTCCCATTTCCCGAGATAGCCAAGCATCTTTTTTGGCGCCGCGCTGCGATCGATTAGTTGACGGACTGCTGACATCCACACGCGGCGCACTGCTTGTGCTTCTGGCGTGAGAGTGAAAACTTCTACATCTTCTCTAGGCTTTAGTTTGTACAGGTTTTCTATCAAATCGATATATTGTATTTCTGCGCCATGATTCGGCGCTCGGTCGGCATCTTGCTCGGCACCGGATCCAATTACGATCATGAACCGCTGCAAAAGGCCGTCCTCGTCTAAGCGGCGGATGATCTTCGCAAACACATCCGGTTGTATGCCGCCAAGCAGGGACACAGAGCAGTTCGGCACGTAAATATGCCCGCGCAACACGCGATCGATGCGCCGGCCACCGCCGTTATAGGCTTCAAGCCAGAATGAGCGGTCTTTGCTGCTGCCGTTTTTGCTGTAGGCGTCCATCGCGCCGAACCAGCCCGAGAGCTCGTCACGGAATGCGAAAATCCCTTTCGGGTTGTCTTTGAGTACATCCGAAAGCGCCTCAATTGTCGTGTCGTCGACCAGTACGCGCGGCGCGGGCGGCTTTCGCGGTGGCTCGCCCTTATCGCCTGATTTGTTGCGCTCCCACTTCCTTAAATCGTCCTCGTATTGGCGGTGATCGAGTTCATAGTCTTTCGAGAGTCGCGCTTCTATGCGCTTCATCGGGCGAATGGCGGCGGCGAGCGGCGGTGACTTGCGGCTTGCAGGTTCGCCGACGACAGCGCCCCAGAGACGCGCGGATTCTGTCCAGCCGGTATCATGCTCCTTGGGCTGCACGCGGAACCCATCGTCTATTACACCCGCACAGGCGACCAGGCAGCCGATGCCCATGATCGTCGGATCTGTGCCAATGAGTTCTGATTGATCGGCGACGAACGCGCGTAGCGGCTGCGGCAGCCATTCAGGCTTCAGCCGCGGGACCGGCTTTTGCTCCCAGAGATCAATCGGGATCGGCCAGGGATCATCATGTTCTGGGTCGAATGGGTAATATTCGTGGCCGTTTGCTTTAGACGTTCCACGTGGAACATTTTCTCCCATCTCTTCGTCCGCCCGCTCATCAAGCCCGCTCACTGGCAAGCCTCGATCGCGGCGCGCACGCGGGCGGCTGCGGCGTTCAGTATCTCGACGTCCGCGGCCGAGAGCGCTTTCCCTGCACGCATATCCTCGGATGCGATCGCGACAATGAGGCAATCGCGCTTAAGCGTCGAGACCGCCTCGCGGATGGCGTGCCAGTGGTTAGGCTTGTCACCATTGCGCGGCGAGTCCGTCGGCCGCGAGTCCGGCGCGAACAGCTCGCGGATATCTACCCCAACGGCGCCGACGATGTCCACCGCACCACAGCCGGCGAAACACTTGATGAGCACCGTGCCGTCGCTCGTCTCAGTGATCGCAAGCGACTGGGTATTGCGCTTGGACTCGTGCGCCGGGCAGACCGCGCGCCAGCGGGTCGGCGTGACTTGCGTGACGCGATCGAGTCGCGCCACTAGTGCGGCGGCGCTCACCGGCGCACCGCTTGACGCGTCGGCTCCAGAAAGTATTTTTCAACGGCCGCCTGTAGATCGCCGTAGTCGGGACGATCGGAGAGGTTTGCGCCGCGGAGGTTGAGCTGCCAGATTAGCCAGGCGCGGAATTCGTTGCGGCGCCGGCGGAATGCATTTGGTGCGAATTGCGAGGGAGTCGCAGGGGTGGCCGTTTCGTTGTTGTTCGGCATGTGCTTTGTCCTTCATGTGCGCCCTTCAAAAAATTGGGCGCGCGAAGGACGGACGCGGTGGCGAGGGGATCAAACCTCGGCAGCCCGCTTGTAAGATATCGCCGACGGAGAATTCCTACAAGTGTAGGACATAAACAAATTACAGAATTCTATCCCAACTATTCCAGCGCGCCTTCGAACCGTTCGTCTTCGCATCGACGTGAAGCGTGAGGCGATAGAGCCGCCAGTTGAGCAGCTTCCAGTTACCGATACGAATGCAGCAATAGCGGATCATGCGCTGTCAGATGGTGAATGGGTCAGACAGTTTTCGGTGGTCGATATCGCGACCACGCTCAAGAAGCGCACGCGTGTCATCGCCTTTGAACTTCTCGTCATCTGTAGACGCTTGGCCTTCCGGCGTTCCAAGCCAATCAATGTAACGGCGAATAAAGTCTCGTCGCTCTTGGATGGCTTCTTTAGAAAACAAATGCTGCGCAAGTAGACTCACGGTGGCGCATCTCCTGTGTTGGTCGCCTGCATACGCTTAACTTCGTCCGGGTTCTTGTCTCGCCATTCCTGCCAGCTCTCGTCGGTCAGTTTCCAATCGATCCACTCGGGCAAATCCGGCTTTGGAACGCAACCCTGATCAAGATGCTTACAGCATTCGTTGTCTTCAAGGTAGACGCGATGCTTTGAACAGAAATACAAACCGCAACCATTCTCGCCGCCATACGGCTCGCTATTAGCGCAGACACACCCGAGGCCGCGATCAATTCGCTCGTTGCATTCTGGATGGTCACAGACAGCCGGAACGCCGTAACCGATGTCCCTCTCCCAATTGCCATCATATCCAATCGCCCACCCCATACCCTATCCCTCCTTAGTATCCGCCACGCGGACTTTCCACGTCTTCGCATTATCTGCACTGGTTAGCCATATCTGGACCTCGCGAGCGCGCATAAAGCCAGCGTAGGCCGCCCAAAACACCCAGCCGCACAAGAAGGAGACGCCTACTATTGGCGCGCAAACGATGGCGTGCAGTAGCAGTAACAGGAATCTTTTCACGCCTTACTCTCCGCAGCCTCAGAAGATGGCACATCGAGAACGAATGAGACTAAGTTTCCATCGGTAAACTTCGCAGTGAACCGCCTATATTCTGGACCGCTTTCAATGCAGCCAGTCAAAATGCCGTGGTAGTTCATGTCTACGTTTTCGCGGTCCACGACACGCCTTATTGTTCCGCAAATTGACTGCAATGATCCTTCTGGCGCGTCCGGGTAAGGACGCTCGGCTTTTGGCACGTCCTCATAATGCCATTCATCACAGATCAGGCGCCCGCCGACGATTCTCAGTTCATCGAGTGTGCAGCTAAGGTCCTTCGTCTGATAAACCTTACCTTCATGGTGCAGGCGGTCAAACATTCCCATTGGCTGCTCCTGGCTGATGGGACCCTATGCCGTTGCGCCACTGGCAAAGCTCCGAACTGTGAACATAGAACCTACCGCCCTCACGCAGCACCGACGGCGCCGCAAGTCCTGCGGCCTCGAATTCGCGCGCCTGCTCGGGCGTAATCTCGATGACTTTGGTGCGGTCTTCGTCTTGGACGTGCGTCACGGTCTATCAGCTCCGATGGTCAGTTCAGGTCTGCGGTGAATCAAAAAGCCGCGTCAAGTACCGCGAGAACTGCCCTTTCAGGTACTCGTCCGATACCGGAATCTGCGGCGCTCTCGAGCACGCTTGCCGGATCGCTGGTGAGCACGTTCTTCCTCGCAGCGCTTGCATAGGCGCCGGTGGATTCGTAGAGGCTTGCCGCATTTACAGTTCATGGCTGGGCGTCTCCGTCACTCTCAGATTGTCTATGGATCACTCTCGATCGCACTCCGAGTAATCCGCTGTTCAAAAGAACTTCGGCCATCTCGGCTCCATACGCGCACAACACAATCCCAAAGGGTGGCGTCGTTGTAACGCCTCGACCGTTGGCGCCTGGACGGTGCCCGCGCTCGAAATAGATTCGGCCCTTGAGGAATAGAAGGGCTTGCGCCGCGCTCATGTAGTCCTGCAGATCGTGCGTCTCAGTGCGCGCCGGCATCAAAGCAATACCGTTGCCGTGCTCGACTAGTCGCGCATACCACGGGCGCTTGCCGCTGAATGGAGGGTTGAGCCAAACAGATCCAGACCACTCTGCAGACAGTCCGTTGTCCGCCTTGGTCAAATGACGCTTCGCAGGCACTGACGACGGCGGGACTCCCGGGCTGCACGGATCTAGATCGAACTCGACCCCGAGCGCGCGGAACATCCATGACGGTGTATACCACTCGTCGTTTTCGTTGCTCACGCCTGCAATGTCGAACATCGGCTCAGTTTTCACGGTGTACTCGCCGCACTATAGGAATCGGGTCAATGGAAATCGACAAAGCCAGCATTCGACGCAAGCTCGAAAGCTCGCCTCATATCGGCGTATCCGCCGCGAAAGAATTGATCCTGGTGCGCGTCGGCCTTCGCTTGGAAGGCAGCAAAGTCTTTTGCGAGCTTCGCCGATACTGCTGCACCGATCGCGCCTTCGTTGTCGGCGAAGTTGATTAATTCCCAGAACGGCCCCTCGGTAGCTTTCCATGCGCCCGACGCATAGCCGCGTTTGTCGCTTTCGTCTGCATTGTCATCAAACGGATAGCCGGCGAGTTCGGCCAACTGGTTTCTCCAATAGCCGTATCCGCTGTAACTCCTGCTAATGCCGACACAGCTTTCTTCATACGAATACCACGCGTTGTGCTCGATCTCGTCGGCGCGTCCGGGGAAGTTATCGTTCTTGCTCGCCTGGGCGTAGCCAAGATTGTATCCGTCGTCATCGTTCTCGACGGCAACCTTCGCGATTCGGCTGTATGCAGTTACATCAAGACCCATGACTATTTTCTCCGCTATCAGCTAACAATCCCAATTTGATCCAAGAACTTTGACGCGAACTCGCCGGATCGCTTGACGCTATAGGCGTGGTGATTCTTGTCCATTGCTACAGTGTCGATTTTGGTTAAAAAATGATCGACGACATGCGTCAAAACCCTAAGGTTCTCGAATCGCTTTTCATAGGCGTGAGTGTCTCCGACGGTATCAATCGGTCCGACAAGTTTCGCAAGCACTTCGATTACTGTCTCCGCTTCCAATGTCATTACCCCTTAGCTGTTGATCGACGCGGACCGCTCACTGGGTCCAAAATAAAACATGCGATATGTCGGCCCGTGCCTTTGCCTTGCGATCCGTCTTCTGTCGCGCACCATCGAACGTCGCCTAAGTTGCGGACACTGGATACGCAGGCATCCAACATCATCAGCACCCACTTGTCGACCGGGTACACGACGACGGACAACTTGCCATTATTCATTTCGGCTATGGCTTTTCGCATCCACGCAGTAGGCCCTTTCTTCTTGCCTTCATGGATGATGGATCCGAAGGGCGGATTGACATAGTTTCGCTGACCCCATTCGCACGTCAAACCATCGAAGCCGTTCGGCAGCGGATACGGGCATGGGTCAAAGTCGAAATTGAATTCCGCATCAAGGCGCGCGTACAGGTCCGGCGGCGTCAGCCAATAGTGCTTTCCGTCGGATCCATTGCCGACGTGGAACTTGTTCTCACTCGGCAGCAATTGATTTTGGTGCGATCCGTCACCCATTGGCATCGGACCCTTCAAGAGATTGTGTAGGGCGCCAGTATCGCGCGATATGCGTCGATAGGATGGCGGGAATTTTTGCTATTTGGGCTGCGGCCTGTTTGCGGCTTACCTTCACTTGGGATTCTCCAGCGCAATCACGGGAAGTGAACCTGGCGCCGTTCCCGGCATCTGTGCGCCTAGTGGCCGCAGTTTGAAAACTGCGGCCGGAACCGTCGAAGCGAAACGACGGAACCTTTACGTGATTGCCTATAGGCATCAACGCCGGCACATCGCCCCAAAGGTAAAAGCTGCCAAAGTTCCACCGAGCTCGACCGACCCAAGGCTGAGCTCCGCGGACGTTCTCAACGACCAGCGGAATGTGCCGGCCGGCGGCCTCGATCGCCTCGCGCTGAATTCGAAAGCACGCCTCGAATAGCGAATTGTCAGGAGGCGGTAAAGCCTTCGCGCGTTTCCAAGGCATTGCGCGATAGCTGTAGGCTTGGCAGGGCGGACTTGCGACGATTAGGTCGGCGTCTTTGAACTGGCGCCCGTGCAGCGTCAGCACGTCTTGCAGCACCAACTGCGCCGGGTATTTGTGTTCGCCATATTGATGGCGTTCGATATCGAAGCCGATCACGTCGTAGCCTTCGGCCATCAAGCCTTCAGTCCAACCGCCAAGGCCGCAAAATAGATCGATAGCCATCACGGCTTCCCCGCTCCCGTTTCCTTAGCGGACATAGCATCGCGCCGAACATTGATCTTCGCTTCGATACTGGAAACTAGTGTTCTGGCCTGTATTTCATCGACCTTAGTAAATGCGGCTTCGGCATCATCCCAGGCTTTTTCGACTTCTTCGCCGCCGAACTGAAGCGCGAAGTTGCATATACCAAGGCCGGGCGGATTCCAATAAAAGCGAATCTCCGGACCATCCTTGCCATCATCTAGCTTGACTAGAATTTGTTCGTCGCCAGTCTCAAATAATTTCGCGAACTTCATGGCTACACACCTTCCTTCGTTGGAACTGGCGACGGGATCGCCATCCACTTGTTATGGTCCTGTTGATTCACATCAGCGCCGTACTCGCACGAATACGCATCGCCAGTCCAAACAAGCACGATGTCGTCGGGTGGCGGCCAATCTTCCTCAATTGATCTCCATGGACTCGCTGCCGGCACTGCTGGCGCGGCGAGGGCGGCGTGAATCGCTCGCTTTGCATCAATGATTTCCGCTTGTGTGTATTGAGTTGAATGTCGGTCGTCGTTTCT
>DATEOW010000151.1:0-13634 GCA_035273665.1 Burkholderiales bacterium
GTGCTGGCCGGCGACACGATGCGCAGCGCCGCGGATCTCCATCTGCCGATGGTCGGCGTGACACTCGCAAGCCGCGCGGGCTATTTCAAGCAAACGATCGTCCATGGCGCCCAGATAGAAGAACCGGACCACTGGCAGCCGGATAAGTGGGCGAGCCTGCTCGCCGCCAAGGTGGCCGTGCGAATCGGCGAGCGCGAAGTTTGGGTCGGGGCATGGCTGTATGTCGCAGAGGGTCACCGGGGCGGTGCCGTCCCCGTTGTTCTGCTCGATACCGATTTGCCCGAGAATCATAACGAGGACCGCAAACTCACCGACTTTCTATACGGCGGCGATCAGACTTATCGATTCAAACAGGAGATGGTGCTGGGCATCGGCGGCGTTCGCATGCTGGCGGCACTGGGTTTCGACATCAGCAAGTACCACCTCAACGAGGGACATGCGGCCTTTCTGACCCTCGAACTGCTCCGGCGCTACGCGCATTCGCGGCGTGGCGGAAACGGTCTTCATTACGACGAATACGCCGTGATGCAGCGCTGCGTATTCACGACACACACGCCGATCGAGGCGGGTCACGATCAGTTCCCCTATGACCTTGCTGACCGGCTATTGAATGACATCGTCGATGGTTCGGTGTTGCGCCAGTTCGCAGGCGAGGACCGCCTCAACATGACCCGGCTTGCGCTCAACCTCAGCGAACACGTCAACGGCGTCGCGCGTCGGCATGCCGAAGTGTCGCGACGCATGTTCCCGGGCTATGACGTGGCGGCCGTTACCAACGGCGTGCATCCGTGGACTTGGGCGTGCGACAGCATGCGCGCGCTGTATGACGAGTATTTGCCGCGATGGTGTCACGAGCCGGAACTTTTCATGCGGGTCGCCCGTATTCCGGATGAGGCGCTGCGCGAAGCACATAGTGTCGCGAAACGCGCGCTGCTCGAATTAGTCCGGCACAGCGGCGGGCCTGCCATGGACTCCGCCTTGCCGGTGCTGGGTTTCGCGCGGCGCATGACCGCCTACAAACGCGCAGATTTGCTCTTTACCGATGTCGAGCGGCTGAAGGCAATTGCACGCGAGCATCCCTTTCAGATCGTGCTCGCCGGCAAAGCGCATCCCCACGACGTGCCTGGAAGAGCGCTTATCGAGCGGCTACACCGTTACGCGGACGAACTGGCAGAGGTTGTGCCGATCGCGTTCCTTCCCAACTACAACATGGACGTCGCGCGTGTGCTCGTCTCCGGGGCGGATGTTTGGCTCAACACGCCCATGCGTCCGCTTGAAGCCTCAGGTACGAGCGGCATGAAGGCCGCACTGAACGGCGTACCGAATTTGAGCGTCCCTGACGGGTGGTGGCTCGAAGGCTGGATCGAAGGCATAACAGGCTGGGCCATCGGTGGCGACGCCGATTCCGATAACAGCCGGGATGCCGTCGCCCTGTACAACAAACTCGAGCGTGACGTCCTGCCCCTTTACTACGGCGATCCGGCGCACTGGACGGCCGTCATGAAAGGTGCAATCGGCCTGAACGCCTCGTACTTCAACAGCCACCGCATGATGCGCCGCTATGCCGTAGAAGCCTATCTTGGCTGACGATGACCAACAGCCCAACACCTCCCTGGACCCCGATAGCTCCAAGAGCGGTTAAAAAATATGGTTCAAATCTTACCGATTAGAGAAACTCCTCGATTGGCCCGCATCGTGCACATTGCCATTGCGCATGGTTGGGGCCACTACACGCAACGCTTCGGGCTTGGGGCGGCGAGAGCGGAATTTGACCGGTCGCCGGAATCGAAAAGTGAAGCATCCGAGGCAAGCCATTTCAGGGAGGCGCTGGAAGAACTCGGGCCCGTCTATGTGAAATTTGGCCAGTTGCTCGCGACACGGCGCGAGCGCTTTTCTCCTGCTTGGATCGCGGAACTCGAACAGTTGCAAAGCCGCGCCGCGCCTTTTCCCGGCGAGGACGCCCGGCGCATTGTGGAAGCGGAACTGGGCGAGCCGGTAGACCGTTTGTTTCGCCGATTCGAGACCGGGCCCATGGCCGCAGCGTCAATGGCACAGGTCCACTGCGCCGTCATGCACGATGGAACGGAGGTCGTCGTGAAGATTCAGCGGCCGGGCATCGACGAAACCGTTGAAGCGGACCTTGCCGTTTTGCGCTACCTGGCGAAAGCGTTGGATACCCATTCCGAACAGCTCAAGCGCTACAACATCCCGCAGCTAGTGGACGAATTCTCCGACATGCTACGGCAGGAACTGGACTTCGAGCGCGAAGCGATGAATGCGAAGCACTTCGCGATGATGAATGTCGGCGAGACGCGGGTGCATGTGCCCGCGATGTATGCCACTCATACGACGAAGCGTGTACTGACCATGTCCCACTCGACCGGGAAAGCGATCGACGATCAATTTCCGGCGTCCGCAGAGCAGCGAAGGCGGTTGGCGGAGGAACTCGTTCGGCTCTTTCTGGTGCAGATTCTTGAGCATGGCGTATTCCATGCGGACCCGCATGCCGGGAACATTTTCCTGCTGGACGACGGAAGACTATGCTTCCATGATTTCGGCGCGCTTGGCGTGCTGCAGCAGCGCGACCAGGAGCAGTTTCGACAACTGTTCCTTGCGGTGATTGCGCGAGATCCGGAATGGGTCGCCGAGGTTTACATTTCGATGGGTGGTGTCGAAGAGGAAATCGACCGCGATGCCTTCGTGGGCGATCTCGACCGCGCCCTCGAGGTTTACTACGCCAATCGTGAAGGCATCAGCTCATTGAGTGCGATTCTTGGCGAGTTCGTGCGCCTCGGACACGCGCATCGTATTCGGCTGGTGCGCCAAAGCGCCTTGGTAATTCGTGCCTTCGCCAGCGTTGAAGGGTTGGCACGCAGGCTGGATCCCCAGTTCCGAACGATCGAAGTCTTTCAGAAATACTCCAGCCGCCTTGTACAAACACTATTGAAACCGGACATCAGCTATGCCGGCCTCGCCCGGAGTTATCGGTCGATGAAATCCATGCGCGACGCCGTTTCCGACCTGCCCGTTGTCGCCCGGCGCGTCATCGAGCAGATCGGTCGTGACGGCCTTCCGGTCTCCATACGGCATGAACTGCATGGAAGCCTCGAGCGCGAATTGGGCCGCGCGGCAAACCGATTGGCATTCGCGCTCATTATCGGCTCCATTGTAATCGGCGCGTCGATCGTATTAGGCATTCATGTCGGGCCGCATATCGAAGGCTGGCCGCTGATCGGCTTGGTGGGCTTCGCTCTGGCCGCCGCGCTGAGCCTCGCCTGGGGCTGGATCGTTGCCAAATCTTCAAAAAATAGGAGAACGAGTGAGCGCCCATCGTAAGCACGTGCATCAGCCTCTCCATGCGAACAGCGCGGCAGTGCATGTTCATCGAGGATCTGCAGCTGCTGCGCATCCCGTTTGCGGAACGCCGTCCGCGGCGAGGAGCGCGGCGGCGTGCGATGTCAAGAAAGACCAAACTTGGGCCGCTCCCAGCAGCAATCGCATAATGAGCCGCTATGCTGTTTAGGCCTAGCTGCGTTACACCATGAGCTTTGATTGGTTCGTGGGTCAAGACCTGGATCGGCTGCCGCTGTATCTCACGGCGCTCGCCATCGGCTTGCTCATCGGACTTGACCGGGAGCGCAATCCCACCGCCAAGGCGGGCTTGCGCACCTGCGCTTTGGTAGCCCTCGGTGGCGCCTTGAGCGCCGACTTGGCACAGACATTTTCCGCGTCTTCAATCATCGCGGTGGGCCTCGGCGGCGTGGCGCTCATGATGATCACGGCCTATTACCATCATCATGAGGACTTTCACGAATGGGATCCCGGAACGACCACCATCGCGGCGGTTATGGCGTGTTATTTGTTGGGCGCACTTACAGTCGCGGGCTCGGCGCGATTGGCCGTCATTCTCGGTGTGCTGACGACCATGCTGCTGTATTTCAAAGCTGAATTAGGGGGCGGCGCCCGCAAGCTCGAGCGCCACGAGCTAGTGTCCATCCTGCAATTCGCCGTCGTCGCGTTCGTCGTGCTGCCGCTGTTGCCGGATCGCAATTTCGGCCCTTACGGCGCCCTCAATCCCCGGCACATCTGGCTCATGGTCGTGCTAATCAGCGGCGTATCGCTGACCGGCTACATCGCCTTGCGCATCGTCGGCGGGCGGCACGGCGGATGGCTGCTCGGCCTGTTCGGCGGGCTCGTATCGAGCACCGCGACCACGCTCGCTTATGCACGCCGCGCACGCGATGTGCCCGAGGCGCTCGGTGTGGCCACCACCGTCGTCGTCACGGCGAACATTGTCTTGCTTGCGCGCCTGCTGGTGCTTGCGTCCATAGTGTCGCCCGATATCCTGGCCGCGCTCAGCCCGGTATTGGGAACTTCATTTATTGCCGGCGCAGGCGTATTCGCGCTCGTTGTCGGACGCCAGAGAAGCGATAGCGAACTGGCACCGCCGTCGGTGCGCAACCCAACCGAACTGCGTTCCGCGTTGGCCTTTGCGGCGCTGTATGCGGCGGTGCTGTTGTTGTCTGCATGGCTGGGGGATGTGTGGGGGCGCGAAGGAGCGTATGCGGTGGCGCTGACCAGCGGCTTTGTGGATGTGGATGCCATCGCCTTGGGCAACCTGCGGCTTTATGGTCTGGGCCAGATTTCGGACCTCGACGCGATAGCGTCGATCGTCATCGCCCTTTCCGCAAATGCGATGTTCAAGCTTAGCATCGTTCGATTTGCGGGCGGCTCCGCACTGTTCATGCGGTGCCTTCCGCCCGTCGGCGCAACAGTCCTCGGCGCAGCGGTTGCGCTGGGATTTCTATGGTGAGCGGTGCGATATGCGCGAAGCGCGCGGCGCAGGGATGCCAAACTTCGGAGGAATTCGATATGTCCACAATTAAATGCCATACACCGGCCGACGCATCAAACGGCCACTGGATGGACAAATATGATTTTGAGGCTCACCAAATTGCGCGTGTGACGCATCGTGCCGAAGCGGCACGCGAAGCCAATCCAGCCTTTGCAAAATGGGCTCAAGGGTATGGCCCGCTGCGCCATGATCCGGTCACGCAAACGCGCGTGCTTGACCTCGCGATCACACTCGTCGAGCAGAAGCGCTTTCCATCCCGCGAAGCGGTGTACGACATGCTATGCGCGGCCGATCGCGTTACGTGCGCCGGCATGTCGCTTGTTGCGCACATGACCTATGCAAAAGCGGTCCGCCTCGACGGCACTCCGTTGCAGCGCGAGGAATTCAAGAGCAAACCGGAGGGTCACACGGGTGGATCGCTCAATATGGTCCCCGCGTATGTGGGCTACCTAGCCGCGAACGCGCTCAATGGCATCACTCGATCATGGGTCATGGGTCAGGGGCATTGTGTCGCCGCTATCGACGCAGTGAATCTGCTGGTCGGAAACATGAGTGAAGCGCATGGGGCGCGCTACGATACGACGCAAGCGGGGCTAAGCCGTTTCGTGAACGACTTCTACTCGTATGCGATTACGCCGAAAGGACGACCTGCTTCGCCGCTTGGCAGCCACGTTAACCCGCACACCGGGGGCGGTGTATTGGAGGGCGGCTATCTCGGCTTTGCGGAAGTCCTGTATCCGCACATGCCCTTGCCCGGCGAAAGTCTTGTCGCGTTCTTGAGCGACGGCGCCTTCGAAGAGCAGCGCGGCTCGGATTGGACGCCCCGTTGGTGGCGCGAGAATGATACGGGATTCGTATTGCCAATGATGATCCTCAATGGCCGCCGGATCGAACAACGGACAGCCGTCACACAAGGCGGCGGACGGCGTTGGTTGCGCGACCATTTGCGCTTAAACGGCTTCGACCCGCTGACGCTGGACGGCACCGATCCGGCCGCGTTCGCTTGGGCGATCATCGAAATGGAAGGACGCCTGTCGGCCTGTGCGCATTCCTTGCATGAAGGCACGCAACGCTATCCCGTCCCGATCCATTATGGAATCGCCGAAACCGTCAAGGGCTTCGGCTTTCCCGGGGCCGGTACTAACCGCTCGCACAACCTCCCGTTGTCCGGCAACCCTTCGGCGGATGAAAGGGCGCAACGCGAATTCAACGACGGCATTGCAGCCCTACGCATCTCGCTCGGCGACTTGCAGGATGCCGTGCAGCTACTCAACACACACGAGGCACAGTCGCGCCCGCGCGAGCGAGATCATCCCTTGGCCCGGAGACACGTGGAATCGTTTTCCGTTCCCAAACCGCAACTCGGGCAACTCGCGACGCACAATTCTCCAATGGAGGCGCTGGATCGCTATTTCGTGGAATTGCTGGATGCCAATCCGAATCTTCGACCTCGCGTAGGCAATCCCGATGAATTGGCCAGCAACCGCATGACCCGCACGCTTGAACGACTTAAGCATCGCGTCCACCAGCCGGAAAGTGGCGTTGCCGAAGCGGTCGACGGGGCGGTCATTACGGCACTGAATGAGGAAGCGGTGGCCGGCGCTGCGCTCGGCAATAAAGGTGGCATCAACCTGATCGTCAGCTACGAAGCTTTCGCGGTAAAGATGCTCGGCGCATTAAGGCAGGAGATCATCTTCTCGCGGCATCAGCGCGAGATCGGAAAACCGGCAGGATGGTTGGGCGTTCCCGTTCTTCTCACTTCTCACACGTGGGAGAACGGCAAGAACGAGCAGTCGCATCAAGATCCGACGCTTGCGGAGGCGCTGTTGGGCGAAATGGCCGATACATCGCGAGTGCTCTTTCCTGCGGACGCACATTCCGCGGTGGCCGCGCTGCAAAGCGTCTATCAATCTCGCGGCGTCATTGCGGGGATAGTTGCTTCCAAGCTCGAAGTGGACAACGTTTTCGATGCAACCACATCCCTCCGGCTCGCGCAGGAAGGCGCCGCAGTGGTCGATGGAGACCCGTCGACGGCTAAGGTGATCTTGAGCGCGACGGGTGCCTATCAGCTACGCGAAGTCCGCGCCGCGTACGCACGCCTGCAACAGCACGGCATTCCCGCCGCAGTCGTGTACCTAATGGAACCAGGACGCTTCCGTACGCCGCGCGATGAACACGAGGCGCGATTCGTGGCGGGCGATGATGCCGTGCAGCGGTTTTACCCACTCAATACACCTCGGGTGTTCGTTACCCATACTCGACCCGAGCCGTTTCTCGGTGCGCTACGGAGAATCGACACCGGCGTGAATTCGACCCGGGCACTCGGCTTCATTAACAGGGGCGGCACGCTCAATCTCGAAGGTTTGCTGTTCGCCAACCACTCTACATGGGCCCATATCGTCAGCGAAGCGGCGCTCGCGCTCCAAACCGAGGCGGCTCCATTCTTCTCCAATGAGGAGATAGAGGCGTTGCAGGGAAGGGGCAAACCGAGCGCGATTTACCCCTCGCTTAAAAGCGAATAGAAAAGGAGTCTCACCATAAAGGAAGAAGATGTGGACGTGACACGGTATACGGCGTTGCGTGCCAGGACCGCTTTCCGTGCTCGCTCGCGCGGTAGAGTAGGCGTCTTCGTCGTTCGGCTTCTGCCAGGCGCTTCCCAGAAGCGCGGCGCCCATCAAGAGGCATGCCTTCCAGCAGCGCCGTTATCTATATGACTGACCGATCATCCTCCGTGGATACATCACTGGCGACGCCCGTCATAGTCGTGCTGGCGATGGCGAACTTCGCCATCGCATTAACGTACAGCGCGATCGTACCGCTCATCCCGATCCTGCTCGACAGTGCCGACGATGCGCAAAAAGGAATGGGCGCTCATACCGGAGGGGTGACTAGCGTCTATATGTTTGCGCTGTTTGCTGGGGCGCTTGCGTCTCGCCGCATGAGTGAGCGGTTCAGCAGCCGCCGGCTGGTGGCGGGAGCGCTACTTGGTAACGCGCTTGCCACCATTGGGCTCGCCCTCTCTAGCGGGCTGTCGGCTATCTATGTACTGAGGGCCTTCGGCGGATTCATTGCCGGGGTCGCGGCGCCCGTCACCGCCACCAAAATCGCCATGGTGCAGGGCCCCGAAAGACGGGCGCGGCTTTTCGCCCTTATGGGCATGGCAACCTTGGTCGGCTATCTGCTGGGTCCGGGCGTTTCCGCCGGCATTTTATCGATCACGACGGAATTCATTTCGCAACGAGCCCTTTTGCCGCTTGCCGCGCCCGCTGCACTTGCATTTGCGGTGGCAATCGCCGTGCTTCTATGCAAGGAATGGCGTGAAGGCAAGGCGCCTGGCCCGAATGTGGGAGCAAACGTGAGACATCCACTACCCCACCGGCTGGTTGGGGCGAACTTCATCGGCCAGCTCGGCTTGGCAGCATTCGAGGTATTACTATTGCTTGTTGCGATGCGCGGATTCGGAGCGGAGCCCGGCACACTGGCAGCACTGTTCGCGGAGTGCACACTGGTCATGATTGTTGTGCAACTGGCGCTGTTCATGTTGCCGACGTTGGCGAATCAGCGTTTTGTACCGACTATCGCGTTTCTCGCACTGATGATAGGCACCGGCCTACTTGGACTCGCGAACGAAATTGAAACTCTTTATATCGCGGTATTCACCGTCGCGGGTGCGTCCGCTTGGCTCTCATTGAACATCAGCCTGGCGGCCAGCAAAGCCGGCAGCCATCACTCGTCCGTATCGCACGTGATGGCTACGATCGCCGCGGCGGCGACTCTCGGGCAGGGGTTCGGCGCGACCCTCGCTGGCGCGCTGTACGACGGTATGGAAGCGTCCGGCGCATGGGTTGTGTCCTTGATCATGGCAGGCGCAGGGGTCGTGGCCATGCACCAATGGCGTTCGCGTCCTCCGTCAATTGCCGCGCAAGTAATCAAGAAAGAAACGATTTAAGGGGGCGGCGTGCAAGAAAATCTCAAAGATTTGCCCATCTGGTACTTCATCGTGGCATTTCGTCGCGATCGTACTTCTACAGAAGGCGCTTGACCCGCGTCACACCGAAACGCTAGCCTACAGAGAATTTAAAGCGCTGGTACGCGCCGGCAAACTGAGCGACGTGGCGCTCGATGAGCAGATAGTGCGCGGTAAGATCAACTTCGAGGGGATCGATCAGGTGCTCCCTAACGGGCGGGCGGCCGCGATTGCCAAAGGCGCCCGACGTGACGCAAAAATTTGCCACGATACTCGTGGTAGCCACCCGAAAGGGCACCGTGTCGGTCATCGATATGCAGGAGATGGCATACGGCACTGCGTGCACGAAATGAGTAGGGACGGTTTTCGCTTTGACCTCGCGGGCCAGAGAGATCTGCGCCCCTTGCCGTGGTTGCGCTATAGAGTTGCGGCATATTCGCTGATAGTCCTTATGCGGGACGCTGCGTCTTGAATCTTTGCTGCCCCGATCCGCTGAGCGATGGCCCGCAGCGACTGCTTGCGGAGCAGGCGCTATCCCGCGCTGGCGGCGCTCCGTTGGTGCAAGGAAACAGCGTACGCATCCTCAAAGATGCGGAGGAACATTTTCCCGCGTGGCTTTCGGTGATCGCTTCGGCCCAGCGGACGGTGTTTCTGGAAAACTATATCTTCGCCGACGATGAGGTCGGAAGTGAGTTTGTCTCGGCGCTCGCGGCGAGGGCGCGCGATGGTGTGCGTGTGCGGGTGATTTGCGATTGGTTGGGCAGTATTCGTACGAGCGGGCGCTTTTGGCATCCGTTAATGTTGGCGGGCGGCGAGGTGCGTATTTTCAACCCGCCGCAACTGGCAAGGCCTTTTGGCTGGCTCACGCGCGACCATCGAAAGATGCTGACCGTGGACGGTCGCATCGGTTTTATCACCGGATTATGCGTCAGCAGCAAATGGCTCGGCGACCCGGCTCGAGGCGTGGCGCCCTGGCGTGACACCGGTGTTGAGATACGAGGGCCGGCGCTCCGCGCGATCGAGGACGCATTCGCTCAGACTTGGGCGGCGATCGGGACGCCGCTCCCGGAGGAGGAACTAACGCCTGTCGCCGAAATGCCGGAGGCCGGCGACGTCGCGTTGCGCGTGCTTGCCGCCACGCCGAACCTTGGGCGGCTATATCGGCTAGACCAGCTAATTGCCGCCATCGCCCGCGAACGACTCTGGCTGGCCGATGCTTATTTCATTGGCGTGGCGCCTTACGTGCAGGCACTAAGGTCAGCAGCGCTCGACGGCGTTGACGTGCGGCTTCTAGTGCCCGGCGCGAGCGATCTACCGCTGGTGCGCACCGTCTCGCGAGCAGGTTACCGCCCTTTGCTAGACGCCGGAGTACGCGTGTTCGAATGGAACGGCCCAATGTTGCACGCCAAAACCGCGGTTGCTGATAGTCGGTGGGCGCGCATCGGGTCGACCAACCTCAACATCTCGAGCTGGCTCGGTAACTACGAACTTGATGTGGCGGTCGAGGACACACGCTTTGCGGTGGCAATGGAACATATGTATGAGGAAGATTTGCGCAATGCCACAGAGATCATCCTCGGTGTGCGAGGGCGGGTTTGCCCTATGGTGGACATGCCGCGCCATCATAGGAGGGGGGATGGGAGCGCATCGCGTGCAGCGGCCGGCGCCATCCGCCTCGGCCACAGCGTCGGGGCGGCCATCGCCGACCGCCGAAATCTAGGGCCAGCCGAGGCAGGCATCATGACGGCTGCAGGATTCGCTTTGCTTGGGCTTGCCGCCATCGGATTGATTTGGCCGTATGCGCTGGCTCTTCCTCTCTGCGCATTCGCCATTTGGATGGGCATCGCCCTATTGTCTCGTGCCCGCGCGATGCGGCGCGTATCGGCAAGCGGCGACCTCGCGACGAGTCGAAAGGCGGCAGAAAAGTGAAAATCCCGCCGGGCCTCACACGCAGCATGTTTGACCCACATCAACACCGACCAAGCCAACCCGTCCACAATATAGAAAGTAGAAAGGCAGTTATTCAATATGGAGAAAAAATGGCTCACGAGCACGCGCATGGCGATACACCTCCTAGACGCTCCGCCACTTTTAAATGGCTCGCGATCGGGCTTTTAGTGGTAGCAGCGATCCTCTTTATCGCTCAGCACTGGGTGCATGTGCCCCGATTCCTGCCTTATTTGTTGATCGCGCTGTGTCCGCTTATGCATCTGTTTCACGGCCATGGCGGTCACGGTCATAAAGACTCGGATGGCAAGTAAGAGCCGGTCCCGCTAAACTTTGCCCATGCCTATCTTTGCCAAGACCTTCAAACAGCGCGTCGCAAGTACGCTTGCGTTGGCATTGCTGTTCATGCAAATGGCGACGGCGGCCTACGCCTGCAACATGCCGGTTGAAAAACCGACCGCTATTGCAGCTCTGGCGACAATAGAAGGTTGTGTCGAGCACCAGGACGCCAGCGGAACCATGAGCGATCCCGCCCAGCCGGCCTTGTGTATCCACCATTGCCAGACGGATGGCGGGACTTCCGAACCGCCCTCGGGGAATGTGCAGCTGCCGATTGCAGCACCGGCGCTGCTTGCAACCGCCCTCGTTCTGTCGACCGCCGTGCCGAACTCTTCGTCAGTCTTCCTTCCACGTGTCCCCCCGCGGCAAAGCGCTCCGCCGTTGAGCGTTCTTCACTGCTGCTATCGCATTTGATTCGCTGACCCGGTATCGCGCTCCGCGCGTCGACGTAACTTGGGTCGGAATCGGCGATTTGCCCTCCGACAGCTGTAGCAAGAGGCCCTTTACCGGGCCGATTGGGAGAAGGGCGCAAGGACATGATTCGTTCAATTTTGAGTGCTGCGCGCATCGCCGCGGCACTTGGTTTAGGGATGGCTCTTGGCATTCCAGGCGCGTTAGCGCAAGCAGAGCCTCCAGGGGCAAGCATCGAAAGCCTGCTCGACTACGCCCGCGAGCAGAACGCCGAATACGCGGCAATGCGATATGAGGCGCAAGCCTGGCGAGAACGTGTAGAACCCGCAGGTGCACTGCCTGACCCGAGGCTTCGGGTTGAACTGCAAGACATCACCCGAAGGGGCGAGCGCAACGCAAGCTTGGATCCGTCCAAAGTGGGCCAGACGCGCTACCTCTTCATGCAGGATCTGCCATGGTTCGGTAAGCGCGCGCTGAAAGAAGAGGCGGCAGCTCTGGAAGCGAACGCGGCCGACGCGCTCGCTTTAGGCAACTGGACCGAAATTGCCGCCCTGCTCAAGCAAATCCATATTCAACGCTACTTCCTCTCCCATAACGAGCGGCTGACGCGCGAGCAACTCGACCTTGTGACGCGGATTGAGCGCATCGCCCAGGTTCGCTATGCCAACGGACTTGCACCTCAGCAGGACGCGATTCGCGCCCAGGTCGAGCAAACGACCATGCGTCAGGACCTCATCATGCTGGAGGCCGAACGACGCAGTTTGGCCGCGCGCCTGAACGCGCTTTTGAATCGGCCTGCCCATTCGCCGCTGGCGGAGCCGCGATCGATTCCTGCGCTCCCGCAAGTAGTCAGTGTGGAGGAAGTGCTGCAACGAGCGCGCATGGCCAATCCTCAACTCTTAGCCGAAGCGAGCCGGATCGGAGCCGCAGAGAAGAACAGAGACCTTGCATATCGCAACCGCTATCCCGACGTGACGCTCGGTGTCGCGCCGATGCAGGAGGGAAATTCCATACGCGAATGGGAGCTGATGCTCGAAGTCAGTATCCCTTTGCAACAAGGCACTCGCCGCAGCCAGGAACGCGAAGCAGGTGCAATGCTCGCCGCAGCGCGCGCCCGGCATGAGGCCGCATCTCAGAAGGTCACGGCGGAACTGGCACAAATCGTCTTTGCGTACCAGGCGGCCGTCCAAACCGAGGCGAGCGTCTCCACAAGCTTGCTGCCGCAAGCGACGCTTTCCATGCAATCGGCCGTGGCGGGCTATGAGAACGGCAAGGTCGATTTCGCCACCTTGATCGACGCTCAGCGGGCCGTCACCCAAGCGCGCCTCAGCGAACTCAAGGCCCAGGCGGAGCGTCAGCTTCGATGGGTCGACATTCAAAAACTAACGGGAGAGTCGCAATGAGGAAGCATCTGAAACTCGTTGTCGCGGCGGTCGCCCTAACGGGGCTTTCGCTGTTCGCTGGGTATTGGATCGGCACGCGTGGCGACGAGGACCAGTCAAACACGACGAACCGGGCAAGCGGAAGCGTCGCGGCCGAAAGCGGGGAGCGCAAAGTTCTCTACTACCGCAACCCCATGGGCTTGGCCGACACCTCTCCTGCGCCGAAGAAAGACCCGATGGGCATGGATTACATCCCCGTCTACGCTGACGAAGCGCAGCAAGACGGCCCTTCCAATGCCCTGCAAATCACCACCGAAAAAATTCAGAAGCTCGGTGTGCGCACCGAAGCAGCGCAGGTCCGTGCCCTCGATGCCACCGTTCGAGCGGTGGGACGCGTGGAACCGAACGAGCGTCGGCAATATACGATCGCACCGAAATTTGAGGGCTATGTGGAGCGCCTGCACGTTAACGCCACGGGCCAGCTTGTCAGCAAGGGGCAGGCACTTTTTGAGGCGTACAGCCCAGAACTGATCTCTGCTCAGCGCGAATACGCCCTTGCCATTCAGGGCGTCGAATCCCTCAAAGGCGGCAGCGAAGAGGCCCAGCGCAGCATGCGCGATCTTGCGCATTCCAGTCTTTCGCGCCTTAGGAACTGGGACATCTCCGACGCGCAGATTCAGGCGCTCGCACGCTCGGGAGAGACTCGAAGGACGCTTACGTTTAGGTCTCCCGT
>DATEOW010000152.1:0-4964 GCA_035273665.1 Burkholderiales bacterium
GCGACGAACGCGCCCTATGCGGTGGAGTGGGACGGCGAGACCTGGCTCGGCCTGGGGCGGCTGGGCCGTATCGAAGAAATCAAAGAGGGGGTCGAATCCGCCTCCTATGGGCTGCGGCTCACCTTATCCGGCATTCCCAACGACATCATCGCCAAAGCCTTCGCCACGCACTACCAAGGGCGCCTGGTGCAAATCTGGGAGGCGCCGCTCACGGCGCAGTATCAGGTGATCGCCGACCCGGTCGAGGTGTGGCGCGGATACATGGACACCATGAACATTCGGTTGGGCGAAATGGCCGAGGTCGAGCTGCTGTGTGAGTCGAAGCTCGCCGACTGGGACCGTGCGCGCGTGCGGCGCTACAACGCCGAAGACCAGGCCATCGACTACCCGGACGACAAGGGCCTGGAATTCGTGCCGCAGATGGTCGAAAAGGAACTGGTGTGGGGCAGGGGATGAAGCGGCGCGACGATTGGCCGCATCAGTTGGCCGACTGCATCAAGGGCGCTTTAGAGCGCCCTTTTTGTTGGGGCAGCTTCGACTGCTGCTTTTTTGCCGCAGCAGCGGTGCAGGCCATGACCGGCGTCGACTTCGCGGCGCCGTATCAAGGCCGCTATCAAACCGCCATCGGTGCGGCCAGGCTGATCAACAAACTCGGTGGCGTGCAAGCGATCGCCACGGCTGCACTCGGCTTGCCGATCGATGTGCGCCAGGCCGGGCGCGGCGATGTGCTGATGGTCACGCGCGACGGCCAGCAATCGCTTGGCGTCTGCACCGGCAAGAGCGTGGCCTTTCCCACCTTGCCCGCCGGGCTTGTTTTTGTGCCGCTCACACAATGCGAATGCGCGTGGCGCGTTTAACGCGGCTGCTCTGCGTCGCGGTGTTGTTGATGTTTGCGGGGCCTGCTATGGCTGCGCCCGTGGCGATCGCGGCGATCGCGTTCTGGGCCGAGGTGATCACCATTGGACAGTTGGTGATGGCGGTGGCGGCCTTTGCGGTGAGTTCCATCCTTGCGAAAAAAGCGGCCGGTAGTTATTCCGCCAAGGCGCGCGATCGCATGCAGGTCGTGCGCTCGGCGGTGCAGCCGCGTCGGTTGATCTATGGGCGCACCTCGGTCTCCGGCCCTTTGATCTACGCCACATCGTCCGGCAATAAAAAAGAATATATGCACATGGTGATCGCGCTGGCGACCCATGAGCTGCAATCCATCGACGTGATCTGGCTCAACGACGAAATCGTCGGTGCGCTGGATGCCGACGGCAATGTCACTACCGGGCGCTACGCGGGCTTTTGCCGCGTGCGTAAGTTTTTGGGGACTGCAGACCAGGAAGCGGATCCGGACCTTATCAGCGATTCGGGCGGGCAGTGGACATCCGCCCACCGCCTGCAAGGCATCGCCTATGTTTACGTGCGGCTCAAGTGGAACATGGACAAGTTCCCGCTCGGTCTGCCCAACGTGCGTGCCGAAGTGCTGGGCAAAAAAGTGTATGACCCGCGCACCGAGACGACCGCCTATTCCAGAAACTGGGCGCTTTGCGTGCGGGACTACCTCACCTCGACCTATGGGCTGGGCTGCGCCGACGACGAGATCGACGACGACTCGGTGATCGCCGCCGCTAACATATCGGACGAAGACGTCGAGCTCGACGACCTCTCGCCAGCCACCACGCACAAGCGCTACACCATGAACGGCTGCGTGGAGTTGAGCGATCGCCCGCGCGACATCATTGCCGAAATGACATCGGCGGCCGCCGGCGCCGTCACTTGGACAAATGGCCGCTATCGCGTATTCGCCGGCGCCTACGATGCGCCGGTTGCCACGCTGACGGTGAGCGACCTGCGCGGGGCCATCGAGGTGCAGACGCGCACACCGCGGCAGTCGTTGTTCAACGGCGTGCGGGGGACTTACTCCGACCCGGACAAGCTCTGGCAGCCGGGGGATTTTCCGCCGGTGCGCAATCCGCTCTATGTGGAGCAAGACGGCGGCGAGGAAATCTTCGCCGACTTAGAGCTGCCTTATGTCATCAACGGCCTGCGCGCGCAGCGGCTCGCCAAGATCAAGCTCGAAGAAGCGCGCCAGGGCATCACCGTGCGCTGGCCGGGCAATCTTAACTGCTTCAAGTTGGCGGTGTGGGACACGGTCTCCGTCACCGTCGACTACCTCGGCTGGGATGCAAAAGTATTTCGTGTGATGGAGTGGACGGTCTCCGGTACCGGCGGGGTCGATCTCGTGCTGCGCGAAGTGGCGTCCACCGCATGGGATTGGAACCACGGCGAAGCGACGGTCATCGATTCGGCGCCGGACACCAACCTGCCGGCGGTGCGCGATGTCTCGCCGCCTGGCGTGCCAACGCTTACCGAAACGCTTTACCAGACCATTGCCTCCGCCGGCATCAAGACGCGCGCGATCGTGACCTGGGGCGAATCGAGCGACGATTTTGTCGTGGGCTATGTGTTCGAGTACAAGCTGCAGGAATTGTCCGATTGGCAAGTGTTCGCGCCGCGGCCCGGCACGACGGTGCAGATCGATGACCTGGCCCCCGGCCGCTACAACATGCGCGTGAAGGCGGTCAACGTGCTCGGCGTGTCCTCCGAGTACGCCACCAACAGCGCCGAAGTGCTGGGCTTGAGTGCGGCGCCGGCGGATGTCACCGGCTTCTCGGTTATTGCCTCCGGCGGTGTTGCGCTCGGCGCTTGGGATAGCCACGCGGATCTGGATGTGCGCGTCGGCGGCAAGATCGTGATTCGCCATTCGCCTGAGACGGTGGGGGCGAGCTGGTTGACAAGCTACGTGCTCGACGATTTTCAAGGCGGCATGGTGTCCGGCGTGTTGCCGCTTTTAGGCGGCACCTACTTCGCCAAGGCAAAGGACAGCGCTGGGCAGTACAGCGCCAACGCGGTGAGCTTTGTGGTGAGCGAGGCCAACATCACGCCCATGACCACCGTGGGCTCGGTCGACGAGCACACCGCCTTCACCGGCGCCAAGAACGGCGTGACCATTGTATCCGGTGCGGCGGGCATACAGATCTCGCTCGGCGGCTCGCCGCTGCATGTGCTGAGCTCAGGCACCTATGACTTCGCCAACGTGCTCGATCTCACCACCAAGGCGGTGCGGCGCTTCGAGGCGCATCTGCTTGTCTCGCAAGTGGACACGAACGATTTATTCGATTCGGACGAGCTCTTCGATTCCACCGAAATGTTTGACGGCGGCAGCGACATCAACGACTGCGACGTCAAGTTATCCATCGCCACCACCGACGACAACCCAAGCGGATCGCCCGTCACGTGGTCGGAGTGGGCGCCGTTCTTTGTAGGCGATTTCAACTGCCGCGCAGCGAAGTTCATGCTCGAGCTGACTTCGCAAAACGGCGACCACAACATGATCGTCATCGAGGCGGGTGTGGCCGCCAAAGTTCCGACTTAGGAGTAGCGCATGCAAACCGATCTCGCCTTGTCTAACCAGGCAAGGACCGCCTTTCGCATCGAGCTGAACAATCACCTCGAGGCGCTGGCTTCATGCAGCGCGGGGGATGCGGCCCCGTCGACCACCTTCCCGCACCAGTTCTGGGCCGATACGGCCAACGGTGTGCTGTGGATCCGCAACGAGGCCAACAGCGATTGGCTGCTCGTGGCCTCGCTCAACGGCGCGCGGGTGCAATCAAAATCCTCTGGCTTCACCGTTGGCGTCGAAGACTTCGATTCGGTGTTTCTGTGTAGCGGCGCGATCACTGTTGCCTTCGACGCGGCCGCTACGCTCAGCAACGGATTTCGATGCAAGATCGTCAACGTCGGCACCACCAACGTCACGCTGGACCCGGACGGGTCCGAGACGATTGATGGCGCCACCACACTGCTGTGTGGGCGCGGTGAAGGCTACGACGTCGAGTGCAACGGCAGTGCGCTATATTGCCCTGGGCGCATTCGAGTCAATGACCTAACTGAAGACATGGCGCCGGACACCGCCGCCGACTTTGTGCTCGGCTGGGACACCAGCGACGGGCGCATTAAAAAGTATTTACTGCAAAACATTGCGCCGGCCACGCTTGTCATCGGCACACCTGTCACAGGCGGCACGATCGGCACGGCGATCACCGGCATATCCGCCGATGCGTGGCAGATCGAAATTGTGCTGGCTGCCTTGTCGACAACCGGCGCCGGGTTTAGCGAGATTCGGCTCGGCGATTCCGGCGGCATTGAATCCGGTACCGCTGTGCAGATCGCGGAGCACGACAGCGGCGGCCAGATAAAGGACGCGCGCATAGTTGTCACCAAAGTGTCCGGCACCACATGGATTGTTGATGTCAAAGGTGTCGCAGAAAGCGTGACATTGAGCGGCACCTTGGACCGATTCCAGGTGCGGGCCGATGGCACCAGCATCGATGCGGGCACCCTGCAGTATTACGTCCACCTCACGCCATAGGGGCCGCCATGACAGACCGCAACCGTGCCGGCGACACCGACGAAGTGAAGCCGCTGCGCGTGGTGCCGCAGTGGGGCGTGTTTTGGCCGGCGGTGGCTTTCACCATCATCAATGTGTTTGCCGCCGGGGGCGCGATGCAAATGCTCTGGCAGACGGTGAACGCGCTGAAGGAACTGACCGTCGAAGTCAGGGGCCTGCGCGCAGCACAAGCAAGCAACGACAGCAAGAACAGCGCGCAAGACATGATGCTGCAAGGCCAGCAGCAACAACTCAACGACCTACGCGAAGAAGTTCGCGATCTGCGGCGGATGCAATGAACCTCGAGCAACTGCGCGGCATCATGCCGCACGCCAGCGTTCGCACCGACCGCTACTTCGAGCACCTGCGCGCGGCGATGGATGAATTTGAAATAACGAGAACGCCACAACGCGAGGCTGCGTTCCTCGCGCAAGTGGCGCACGAAAGCGGCGAGCTGCGCTATCTGCGCGAGATCGCAGACGGCCACGCCTACGAAGGCCGCGCGGATCTGGGCAACACCGAACAAGGC
>DATEOW010000153.1:0-4064 GCA_035273665.1 Burkholderiales bacterium
TTCTCTTCCGTCGTTTCGCCCGGATGAATTTCATCGTCCAAGTGCTTGTACTCCAGGTTCTCGGCCATGTATTCCGGCATCAAATGACGTCGGTTGGACGTGGCGTATATGAGCACGTTCTCCGAAGCAGCCGCGATCGAACCATCCAATACGACTTTAAGCGCTTTGTAAGCGGCCTCCGCGGCATCGAAAGACAAGTCGTCGCAGAAGATAATGAAACGTTCAGCGCGGTCCTGGACGACTTCGACAATATCCGGCAGATCGACGAGGTCCGCCTTATCGACTTCGATCAAGCGTAAGCCTTGGTCCGCATAGGCATGCAGCAACGCTTTCACCAATGAGCTTTTGCCCGTCCCTCGAGCCCCGGTGAGCAAAACGTTGTTCGCCGCCTCGCCCGCGACAAATTGCCGCGTGTTGCGATCGATCGTTTCTTTTTGAGTATCGATATCGTGCAAATCATCAAGGCGAATATGGTGCGGTCGCGAAACGGCCACTAGACGGCCCACACCATTTTGTCGCCGCCAACGAAAAGCCGTCGCGCTCCAGTCCGGCGGCGGCGCTTCGGAGGGTAGTAAGCGGCCGATACGATCCACCAAGGCTTCGACCTTGGCGAGCAAGTCGTCGGTCGAGGATGTCGTTGATTTCTTCGTCGCCATGCGGATCAGGTCCGATATTCGGCGTTGATCTTTACATAGTCGTAGGAGAAATCGCAGGTCCACACCGTCGTGGCAGCGGATCCGCGGTTCAACTCGATGCGGACCACGATTTCTTCGGGCTTCATGATTCGAACACCGTCTTCCTCGCGATAAGAGGCTGCGCGGCCACCGCGGTCGATCACCTGGACATCGCCTAGGAAAAGATCGACTTTGGAGATATCCAAGTCTCGTACACCCGCATTGCCAATTGCGGCAATTAAGCGCCCGAGATTCGGGTCTGAAGCAAAGAAAGCGGTCTTTACAAGGGGTGAATGCGCAATCGCCTTAGCAACGCGTGCGGCCTCTTCAGGATTGGCTGCGCCGTTGACGTTTATCGTGATGAATTTCGTCGCGCCCTCGCCGTCTCGCGCAATGGCTTGCGCCAGCGCCACAGCGACTTCAACAACCGCTGTTTTCAACGCCGTATAGGCATCGCCGCCGCCGATGTCGATCGTCCCCGCACGTCCGGTGGCGATGAGGACGAAGGAATCGTTCGTCGACGTGTCGCCGTCGACGGTCACCCTATTGAACGAAACATCAGCGACCTCGCGCACCATTTGCCGCAAGGCACGGGGCGATACCGCCGCATCGGTAGCGATGAAGCTGAGCATGGTCGCCATGTTCGGCTGCAACATCCCGACGCCCTTGGCGATGCCGGTGACGGTGATTTCTTTACCCTCGATGCGCGCGCTGCGCGAAACGGCCTTTGGCACCGTATCCGTCGTCATAATCGCAGACGCCGCTTCTGCCCAGTTCTCCGCTCTTAAGCTCGCCGCGCAACGAGGCAATGCTGCTTCGATGCGGTCTACGGGTAGGTGTTCCAAGATCACGCCGGTGGAAAATGGCAGCACTTCATCAGCACTACAACCTAGCGCCTGCGCGACGGCGACGCAACTTCGTTGCGCCGCTTGCAAACCGGTCTCGCCTGTTCCGCAGTTCGCGTTGCCGGCGTTGACGATGAGGGCGCGGAAGTCCTCGCGCGCATCCAGTCGTTTACGACAAACTTGAACCGGGGCGGCGGCAAAGCTATTTTGCGTAAACACGCCCGCGATACGCGTGCCGGGCGAAAAACGCATCAGCATTAGATCGCGGCGACCCTGCTTACGAATCCCCGCTTCGGCAAAACCGAGTTCGACACCCGCAACCGTTTTGAGGGATGCGGGATCAGGTGGTTGAAGATTGACCGCCATGATTGCAGCTCAGATTTTGCCGTGACATTGCTTGTATTTCTTGCCCGAGCCGCAAGGGCAAGGTTCGTTGCGGCCGACCTTTGGCGTCCGCGAGACTGGCGCTTGCTTCGCCGGCGCCTGTGCCGGCGCCGTGTCGTCGCCCGCTTCCTCATCCAAACCGGGATGACGATATTGCACATTAGACAGCGCGGGTGCTTGCGGCTGAAACTTCTCAGCTTGTTGCACCTCCTCTTCGGTTTGCAGGCGAATGCGCATCAAGATGCGCGTCGTTTCCAGCTTCACGGTTTCGACCAAACTACCGAATAGCTCGAACGCCTCGCGTTTGTACTCCTGCTTCGGGTTTTTTTGCGCATAGCTGCGTAAGTGAATGCCTTGGCGCAAGTGATCGAGCGCGGCGAGGTGTTCCCGCCAGTTTGTGTCCAGTGTTTGCAGTAGCACGCTTCGTTCGATTTGATGCACGATTTCCGGCGGCGCAATGGCCATACGTTCGGCATATGATCTGTCTGCGGCCTCGATCAGACGGGCTAACAATGCTTCGTCATGCGTCCCTTCGTCCAGCCATTGTTTAAGAGGCACCTGCAAGCCCAGTTCGCCTTGCAAAACCGCGTCCAAACCTTCTGCGTCCCATTGCTCTTCGACACTGTCGGCGGGAATGTGCGTACGGAATAAATCTTCTACCACGCCGTCGCGCAGGCTTTTCACTTGCTCGCTGACGTCGTCGTGATCGAGGATATCGTTGCGCAGTTGATAAATGTTACGGCGCTGATCGTTGGCGACATTGTCGTACTCGAGGAGCTGCTTGCGAATATCGAAGTTATGCGCTTCCACTTTGCGTTGCGCCGCTTCGATGCGGCTGGTCACCATCGAATGTTCGATGGCTTCACCTTCTGGCAACTTTAGAAAATCCATCGCCTTCTTGACGAAGTCGCCGGCGAAGATGCGCAGTAGTTGATCGTCCAGAGCCAGATAGAAACGTGAAGAGCCGGGATCGCCCTGCCGGCCCGAACGGCCGCGCAGTTGGTTGTCGATGCGGCGAGACTCATGGCGCTCCGTGCCGATGATATGCAGACCACCCGCTTTGACGACTTGGTCGTGCAAGGATTGCCATTCGTCATGCAGCTTGGCAATGCGTTTCGCTTTTTCTTCCGCGCTGAATGTCGAGTCGGCTTCGATAAATTGCGCCTGCTTTTCGACATTGCCGCCCAACACGATATCGGTCCCGCGGCCCGCCATGTTAGTAGCGATGGTGACCGCTTTCGGCCTGCCGGCCTGGGCGACGATCTGCGCTTCTCTTTCGTGCTGCTTCGCATTAAGCACCTCGTGCGGGAGCTTCTCGTTTCGTAGCAGACCGGAAAGCAATTCCGAATTTTCGATGGATGTCGTACCGACCAGCACCGGTTGCCCGCGGGTATAGCAATCCTTGATGTCGTTCAGAATCGCCTGGTATTTCTCCTGGGCCGTCTTGTAAATCTGATCCTGGCGGTCTTCGCGGATCATGGGGCGATGCGTCGGAATAACGACCGTCTCGAGCCCATAGATTTCCTGGAACTCATAGGCTTCGGTATCAGCCGTGCCGGTCATGCCGCTCAGCTTGGCGTACATGCGGAAAAAATTCTGGAAGGTGATCGAGGCAAGGGTTTGGTTCTCTGCCTGGATCGTCGCACGCTCCTTCGCTTCAATCGCTTGGTGCAAACCTTCCGACCAGCGGCGGCCGGGCATCAGACGGCCGGTGAACTCGTCGACGATAACAACCTCACCGTTTTGCACGACATAATGCCTGTCCTTGAAGAACAGATTATGTGCGCGCAGCGCGCAGTTGAGGTGATGCATCAGATTAATGTTGGCCGGCTCATACAAGCTGCTGCCTTCGACCAACATGCCGGCACGTTCAAGCAAGCCTTCCGCATGCTCATGCCCCGCCTCAGACATGACGACCGTGTGAGCTTTTTCATCGACCCAGAAATCGCCCTCGGACTCCGGCGTCTCTTGGCGCTTAAGCATGGGAGCAACGCTATCCATGCGCTGATAAAGTTCGGTGCGGTCTTCCGCTTGACCGGAGATGATCAGCGGCGTGCGGGCCTCGTCGATCAGAATCGAATCGACCTCATCGACGATGGCGAAATTGAGCCCCCGCTGAAAGCGGTCTTCCGCCCGCATGGCCATGTTGTCGCGGAGATAG
>DATEOW010000154.1:0-11881 GCA_035273665.1 Burkholderiales bacterium
GAGCGCGAGGCCAAACAACATCATGCGCAAAACTTCCGGATCAACGAGCTGTTTGCCGAACATCGCCTGCTGCGCGGGGACGATCGTATAACGGAAAAGCTCCGGCAAAGTCGCCAGCAATACCGCGCCGAGAATCACCCCTGCGACGTTGCCCATGCCACCCAACACGACAGCGCATAAAACAATGATGGACTCCATCAACACGAAACTTTCCGGGCTGACGAAACCCTGGAAACCGGCGAATAGGCCACCCGCAACGCCGCCGAAGCTTGCACCCATCGCGAATGCAAGCAATTTGACATTGCGCGTGTTGATACCCATCGCTTTTGCAGCCACTTCATCTTCGCGAATCGCCACCCATGCGCGACCGATGCGCGAATCCTCGAGACGAAGGCACACAAAAATGATGAGTAGGGTAAGCGCGAGGAACAAGTAGTAATGCAGGTGCAGGCCGGGAAATTGAAAACCGAAGATTGTGGCGCCCTTGGAGAGCGGCGCCCCGGCAACATTAAGTGCATCGATACGATTGATCCCTTGCGGCCCGTTCGTGATGTTGACCGGCGCATTCAAGTTGTTTAAAAAAATGCGAATGATTTCGCCGAAGCCCAAGGTCACGATCGCCAAGTAATCCCCTCGAAGCTTTAGCGTGGGCGCTCCAAGAAGCACCCCAAATATTCCCGCAACCGCGGCACCCAGCGGCAAGAGCACCCACAGCGGCCAATGAATATCGAAATGGGGCGAGGCCAGCAATGCGTAGACATATGCGCCCACCGCGTAGAAGGCGATGTAGCCTAAATCGAGAAGACCGGCGAAACCCACAACGATGTTCAACCCCAATGCGAGCATCACGTAAAGCAGCGCGAAGTCGAGAATGCGCACCCAGGCCGAACCGCCGACACGGCCGATGACGAAGGGGAGTAGAAGTAATGCGGCACCGATGAGCACAAAACCCACCCATTTGGTTCGCGGATTTTGCATCCACCCGTTCATTAAGCGCGCTCCGCGACGCGCTCGCCCATCAACCCGGCGGGGCGAAAAACGAGCACGACGATCAATACAAAAAATGCGAACACGTCCTGATAATGACTGCCCAAGAAACCGCCCGTAAGCGTTCCGATATAACCCGCGCCCAAACTTTCGATGAGGCCGAGCAAAATTCCGCCGAGCATCGCGCCTTTCAAATTACCGATGCCGCCGAGCACTGCGGCGATGAAAGCCTTGAGGCCCAGCGCAAAGCCCATGTAGTAATGGACGATGTTGTAATTGGCCGCCACCATGAGTCCGGCAACACACGCGAGCGCCGATCCAATGATGAAGGTGATGGAAATGATGCCGCTGACGTTCACGCCCATGAGTCGGGCGACCGCATGGTTTTCGGACACGGCGCGCATGGCACAGCCCAAGCGCGTCCGGTCAATCATCAGGTGGAGGCCGTACATCAACGCGCCGGCGAGCACGACGATCATGATTTGCACGGGTGTGATGCTGGCGCCAAAGAACCCGATCGGCTGATTCGAAATGAATTCCGGAAAGGTGTAGTAGTTACGGCCCCAGATCAGCATCGCCGAGGTTTGTAAGATCATCGAAACACCAATCGCGGTAATCAAAGGGGCGAGACGCGGCGCATTACGTAAGGGACGGTAAGCAATGCGCTCGATCATTGTCCCGAGGGCCGCGCAAATGGGCGCCGCTCCCGCAAGGGCGATGAGAAGAACAAGAGGCCCCGGCAGGCCGGGCACGAGGCTGGTAATGGCATTTGCGATAGTCAAACTCGTCATGGCACCAATCATCACCACGTCGCCGTGGGCAAAGTTGATGAGCTTGAGAATCCCGTACACCATGGTGTAGCCGAGTGCGACCAGCGCATATACGCTACCGAGCACGAGCCCGTTTATGATTTGCTGGAGCAGAATTTCGAAATGCAAACTCATTCAATACCCTGATAAAGAAAACGGCACCGATGGTGCCGTTTTCTGTTTATGTGGGATTTTATTTAGTGGCAGCGACCGCCGGCGATGCCGCGTCCGTCACTGCTTTGACAGTTGCCGCGCCGACCTCTTTTGCGACATCTGCGGTTGCCTGCACTGCGGCGGTGGCTTGCGCAACCGGACCATCACCGCCAACCACTTCCAGTACCTGCAGTTTGCCGCCTTTGATTTGATAAACGGTGACCGCGCCGTTGCGCAAATCGCCCTTGTGGTCGAACTCAATTTTTCCACTCACGCCATCGAGGGAGGTTCTGGAAATTTCAGGAAGGTAGACCGCGGGATCGGCCGAGTTCGCTCTCACCATCGCTTCGGCGAGCACGAAGACCGCGTCATACGCATACGGCGCGTAGATTTGAACCTCCTGTCCGACCTTTTCTTTGAACCGTGTGGCGAAGTCCGTGCCCTTGGGCATGTCCGACAAAGGCAGACCAGTTTGTGAGCAATACGCGCCTTCCGCGGCGTCGCCTGCGAGTTCCATGAAAGCGGGTGTGCATCCACCATCGCCCGCCAGTAACTTAACGGTCAATCCCAATTGCTTAGCCTGTTTGGCCAAGGGCCCGGCTTGCGCATCCATACCGCCGTAGAAAACCGCATCCGGCTTTTTCGCTTTAATGCTCGTCAGTTGCGCTTTGAAGTCGGTGGCGTCGTTTTTGGTGTATTCCCGCGTCACGATCTCTGCGCCGGCCGCTTTCGCCGCCTTCTCTACCTCGTCGGCTAAGCCCTGCCCGTAGGCAGTCCGATCATCGATAATGGCAATGCGCTTCGCGCCGAGTTGTTTCGTTGCATAAGCGCCCAATACAGCCCCTTGCTGTATGTCATTCGCCATTACGCGAAACGCGCCCTTGAATCCTTGTTGCGTATATTTAGGGTTGGTCGCGGATGGGCTGACCTGCGGAATGCCGGCATCGTTATAGGCTTGTGAAGCCGTAATCGTGGGCCCGGAAGTGACATGCCCGATAACGCCGGCCACTTTAGCGTCGACGAGTTTTTGCGCCACAAGACTCGCCTGCTTGGGGTCGCCCTGATCGTCTTCGCTCATCACGCTGAGCTTGAGCGTCTTACCGCCGATTTTCCAACCCGCAGCGTTGATATCCTCGATCGCCATACGCACGCCGTTTTCGTGGTCCTTGCCCAGATGGGCGATGTTGCCGGTCAAGGATGCGCCCGAACCGAGCAACACATTGAGTTCCGCAGAGTCGGCCGCGTCGCCTCCAACTGCGCTTTCCTCCTTGTTCCCGCACGCAACCAAGAACACTGCCGCCAGCGCCAGCGATACTGTTTTGCGCAAATGGATAAACATCGCTTTTTTCCTCGAATGAAAAGCTTCGCGACCGATTATGAAGCCCCTGCGAACATTGTCAATTTGAAAGCGGTAGAGGTCTCAGTCATAAGTGAACTCGAATGCCGCGTCTTCGAGAACCGAGTCCTTGCGCCAAAAAACGCGGCTACCTGTCACCGTAAGCAGCCAGGTATGCGCCTCGAGCGGCTCTGGTTGTCTGAATGCATTGGGATGAAGCACGGCAGCGCAGCTCCCCTGCAAGGGATCGCGCACCGATTCATAGCGGATGAAGGCGATTTCCGCCTCCCGCGCCGTGCGCGCGAAAGCTTGGCACGCGCTGTATTCTTGAGGCGCCGTCCACTGCGCATGTGCGACGGTCCAAGGCTCTTCGCGTAAATCGACCGCCAGACCGCTGACGCTGCTTAAGAAGACGGTTTGCGGTTGCGCATCGATGCGGTCGAGGCTAGGGCTGTCCCGCAAAAACCGCCAGCGCCAATAACCCAGTTCGGCACACGCGGTGCGAATCGCCTCGGCGCCATAGAAAACGCCCGGGTCCGCCGCCGAGCGGAAACGCGACCCGTTGGGTAAAGAGGGATAACGAAAAGGGGTGAACAACAACCAATGCAAGCGTCCGGCGTTACCGGGCAATTGTGGCTTTGAGCCTTCAAGCAGTCTTTCGAGCACAGCCTGTTCGCTCAGCGTATCGACGAGCAAGGTCGTCGATACCTGATGCTGCGCTTCGACCGCTCGCCATAGTTGCAGGCGAGCGACTAGCCGCGCCTTAGATGCGACCTCGGTAGGCGTCCAGGTAATGGACGACACGTACCAATCCCTCTGTATTTCGAACGAGTTCGACGGGTTTACCGCCAAGCGCAAGGTTTTCGCCCTTCAGCCAGCTGCGGGCTTGTTCGCCGTGGCCCAGGATGGCGTCCAGCGAGCGAAAGAGGCGCACGAAGAGAAGGGCCAACTCCCATTCTTTTCTGCGCTCGGGCTGAATGCAGTAATTACCCGCATACAGGCGAGACACCGACGAGGCGCTCAAGCCGAGAATATCGGCCATCGCAGCTTGGCTAAATCCGAGCAAACCGGCCGCACGCCGAACCGCCTTTGACAGGGTGGCGGCGGGATCCTCGGCTGTGGCTTTAGCGGCAACTTGCATAATCAACTCTCTTAGTGCTATAGAAAGAATGTACCTTCATCCTTTCTATAGCAATAACAAACTAGGCTGTCAACGGGAAAGGAGCAATAAAAAAGCCCTGCGGGCAGGGCTTGGGTTGAAAAGCTGGCTATCTATTTCAAAGATAAGATGTATTTCACCATCACCTTGATATCTTCGTCTTTCACTTGGGATTGCGGGGGCATCGGGATCGGGCCGCCCCAAACGCCACCGCCGCCTTTCTTCACTTTTTCAAAAAGCTTCGCTTCGGCGGTTTTATCGCCTCGGTATTTGGCCGCCACTTCTTTATAACCAGGGCCCACCGGTCCTTTTTTATCAATCGCGTGACAGCCCATACAGCCGCTGGCAGTCATCAGTTCTTCCGGGGTTTTAGCCTGGGCAGGCGCCATCGCACAGGCCAAGAAAGCGGCGAGGACCGCTGCAGAAAATTTATTCATGAAACAGACTCCGAGGATCAATAGGCAGGCCGGATGCTACTGGATTTGCCCGGTTTGTAGGAGCGCCCGCAAGCTTTCCAATGAGGAAACCGGCGCAAGGCAAGTAACGCCAAGACAAACATAAGCGTTGACCCCCGCGGGCGGTTCCGGCTTGGCAAGAGCGGGCGGCAAATGAAGCCCTTGCCCGAGCGGGGCGATGAGCAGACCGTGCGGCCGATATTCGGTGCTCAACTCCCTTACCCATTTTCTTGCTTCGGCCTCGCTCCCGCGAAGGACGATCATTGTGGTCGGCTCAAGCCGCTCTTCCAAGGCCATGAGTAGCGTTGCGTAGCCTGACGGTTGGTCCTGCATTCCCCCATAAAAGGTCTGCAATGTCCGTTCGGCCGCCTCAAAGAACCGCCGATCGCCGGTCAACGCGCTAAGGGCCAGTAGCGCGCGTGCAACAACACCATTGCCTGCCGGCATCGCGTTGTCATGACCGGGCTTCGGCCGATGCAATAAGCTTTCGTGGTCGTGGCTGGTGAAAAAGAATCCGCCCGCCCGGCGATCCTCATATTTCTCCAACAAGACGTCCGCGAGCGTTTCGGCAAACTCCAGATCTTCGGCGCGATAGTCTGCTTGCAGCAACTCGACCAGCGCTGCGATGAGATAGGCGTAGTCGTCCAAATATGCGTTGAGGTGCGCCCGACCGTCTTTGTAAGTGGCCAGAAGGCGTTCGTCTCGCCATAAGTTCCCGCGGATGAAATCCAAAGCTCGCCGCGCCGAATCCAGCCAGTCTGTACGGCCGAACACGCGCGCGGCATGGGCCATGCCCTGAATCATGAGCGCATTCCAACTGGTCAGGACCTTTTCATCGCGCCCCGGATGGATGCGCTTCTCGCGCGCATCCAAAAGCTTTTGGCGCGCCGCGGCCAAGCGCGATGCTGCAACTTCAATGGTTAGGTTCAACGCGCCGGCCACTTTTTCCAGCGGCTGCGCGACACGTAAATGCCAGTGGGCGTGTTCAAAATTGGCGGGCTGGTCCAGACCCCAGTGTTTGGAGGCGACGTCGTATTCCTCGTCGGTCAGCAAAGCCTGCACTTGGGCCGGAGACCAGACATAGAACTTGCCCTCCTCGCCTTCGGAATCGGCATCCAGCGAGGAGTAGTAGCCGCCCTCCGGCGATTGCATCTCGCGAATCACCCATTCGGCGGTTTGGGCAGCAACCTGGGCGAACTGCGGCGACTTGGTGACACACCATGCATCCGCATAGAGGCCCAGCAGCGGACCATTGTCGTAAAGCATTTTTTCGAAATGGGGGATTGTCCAGCTCGCATCGACCGAGTAACGGCAAAAACCACCGGCCAGATGATCGTAGATACCGCCTTCCGCCATCTTCGTGAGCGAATGACAAGCGATATCGCGCGCTTCCGCATCGTTCAACGCGGAGGATCGCCGTAACGCGAACTCAAGATCCGTCGCATGTGGAAACTTCGGCGCACCGCCAAAGCCGCCGTGCGCGCCGTCGAAATTCGCTTTCAGCGTATCGAGTGCGACATCCAGCAGCATGGACGAGAATTCAGAATGGTGCGCCGCGCTCTCCGGGCTCATTCGCTTGAATGCGGCTCGGATTTGCCCGCCTTGCTCGCGGATCTCGTCTCGCTTTTCTTGATAAAAGCGAACGACCTTCTCCAATAGCTGCGGGAAACCAGGCAACCCGTATCGCGCCGTTTTCGGAAAATAGGTTCCGCCAAAAAAAGGCGTCTGATCGGGCGTGAGGAACATCGTTAAGGGCCAGCCGCCGGGACGCTGGTTGAAAAGCTGGTGTGCGGTCTGATAAATCTGGTCCAGATCGGGGCGCTCTTCTCGATCTACTTTGATATTCACGAACAATTTGTTCATGAGCGCGGCGACTTGTTCATCTTCGAACGATTCGTGCGCCATCACGTGGCACCAATGACAAGCGGAATAACCGATGGACAACAGGATCGGTTTGTCGAGTTCGCGCGCCAATGTCAAAGCTTCCTCGCCCCACGGATACCAGTCGACCGGGTTATCGGCGTGTTGCTGAAGGTAAGGACTTGTTTCTTGAGCGAGTCGGTTTTTGCCGGCCGGGGCTGGAGATTTCGCGGGTCGGGTCATTGCCAGGCCATTGCAAGGAGCGGGCCTTTAATTATGGACAACGATCCAATTCGGGCCAAGCTTTTCGCTGAAAAAATTCAGGCGCGCACCCATTCGAGAATCGGCTGCCACATCTGCGTTTCGCGGTCGGCTAGATATGCGGGCTGGTCGAAAATCGCTTCGCCGTTGAACGCGGCGTTCGGGTACATCTGTGTATCGCGCAACCAACCGACGAGCGGCATCTCGTGCTCGCGCAAAAAAGTAATGAGCTGCGCTGCCGCACGCGTGCGCGGATCAACGCGCATGCCGATCACACCGACCAGCGCCGGGCTCTTACGCACTTTCTTTTCTTCGGCGAGTTCCCGCAAAAAATCGCTCGACGCCGCAATGTCGAATAAGGAGGGTTGAATCGGCACCAGCACTTTGGTGGCGTCCTTCAGCAAGTCGCTTAAACGCTTGCCATGGGTGGCGGCCGGGGTGTCCAGGACGAGGTATTTCGTTTTTCGCGGTGCCTTGTCGCGCTCATCCAGGCGCGTTACGGGCGGTAAATGTTCAGGGCGGCGTTTCAGCCACTCCAAGGCGGAGTGCTGCCTATCCAAGTCCCAAAGGCAGACGCCTTCGCCCTCATGCGCCAGGCCCGCGGCGAGATTCACCGCAAGCGTTGTCTTACCCGCCCCACCTTTCGGATTGACGATCAGTATTGAACGCATTGCCTTTGCTCCCCATTCTCGTTTTTATAGGCAGAACCGCACTGTAGTCCTCGCGCTTAAACTGCGCCATCCGTTACGGCGCCCTTGCTCGCGCTGGAGACCAATCGAACGAATTTAGCCAGCAGGCCGCGCGTATAGCGCGGCGGCGGGGGCGTCCATGCTGCGCGACGCTTCTCGATCTGGGCGTCCGGGACGTTGAGCTGTATTAAACGCTCATGCGCATCGATGGTGATCGAATCGCCCTCGTGGACAAGCGCAATCGTGCCGCCGACAAAAGCTTCAGGCGAAATATGACCTACCACCATGCCCCAGGTGCCGCCCGAGAAGCGGCCATCGGTGATCATCCCAACGGATTCTCCCAATCCTTGGCCGATGATCGCGGAAGTCGGTGCAAGCATTTCTTGCATACCGGGCCCGCCCTTTGGTCCTTCATAGCGAATCACGATGATGTCGCCGGCTTTGATTCGGTTCGACATGATGGCCTCCATGCATTCAGGCTCGCTATCAAACACCCGCGCCGGGCCGGTAATCCGCGGATTCTTCAAGCCGGTGATTTTGGCGACGCATCCTTCGGGAGAAAGATTGCCCTTCAGAATGGCGAGATGCCCGTGCGGATATAGCGCTTTATCCCACGCACGAATCACGTCTTGATCCGCTCTGGGCTCTTCCGGTATCGACTGCAATTCTTCTGCGATCGTTTTTCCGGTGATGGTCATGCACTCGCCGTGCAACAAACCGTGCTTGAGCAGCATCTTCAAGACCTGGGGAACGCCTCCGGCCTGGTGGAAATCGGTCGCCACGTATTTACCCGACGGTTTGAGGTCGCACAGCACGGGCACCTTCTGACGCACACGCTCGAAGTCGTCAATATTCCATTCGACTTCCGCCGCGTTGGCGATCGCGAGAAAGTGCAAAACCGCATTCGTCGAACCGCCTGTCGCCATAATCAATGCCACGGCGTTTTCAATCGACTTACGCGTGATGATGTCGCGCGGCAGGATTTTTTTGCGAATGGCATTCACCAGCACGCGCGCCGATTCTGCTGCCGAGTCTGCTTTTTCCGGGTCCGGACACGCGATCTGAGAAGAGCCCAGCAAACTCATGCCCAGCGCTTCAAAAGAAGAAGACATCGTATTCGCCGTATACATGCCGCCGCATGCGCCCACTGTGGGACAGGCGTTCTTTTCGATACCGATAAAATCCTCGTCGCTCATTTTGCCGGCACTGAATGCGCCAACCGCCTCGAAAGGGCTCACGATCGTCAGCGCTTGGCCCTTCCATACGCCCGGTTTGATGGTGCCCGCATACACGTAGATTCCCGGGACGTTCATGCGCGCGAGCGCGATCATTCCGCCTGGCATGTTCTTATCGCAACCACCACAAATCAGCACGCCATCCATAGACTGGCCATTTACGGAGGTCTCGATCGCGTCGGCGATCACTTCACGAGAGACGAGCGAATACTTCATCCCCTCCGTTCCCATACCGATGCCGTCCGTCACCGTTGGAACACCGAATACCTGTGGCATCGCACCGGCTTTCTTCAACGCCGCCATGGCCGTGTCGACCAGCGGTTGAATACCCGCATTGCAGGGGTTCATGGTCGAATGCCCGTTTGCGACGCCCACGATCGGCTTTTCGAAATCCTGGTCGCCAAAGCCGACGGCGCGCAACATCGCGCGGTTGGGGGAGCGGGCAACACCCTGGGTAATCAGTTTGGAACGCCAGTTATCGGCCATGACAAAACGACCCTGCAAATTCAATTAAGGGCGGAACTCTAAAGCGCGGGGCAGTTGCCCGCAACCACTGTGCTTGCTAAGGCTTGCGCTCTGCGCTAGTTTGCCCGCTCCTTACACCGGATCGCCCGATGCTCGTTCACCCTCATATCGACCCAATCGCCTTCAAGATCGGGCCCCTTTTCGGCATCGGCCCGATAGCCGTCCATTGGTACGGGTTGATGTATCTCGTGGGTTTTTTGTCCCTCTATGCGCTGGGACGTTGGCGGATCGGCAAAGGCACCGCCGCGCCAGGCATCGACAAGACCTTATTGGACGATCTACTTTTCTTCGGCGTGCTCGGGGTCATTGCGGGCGGGCGTCTGGGCTATATCCTGTTCTACAAGCTGGGACATTACCTTGAGCATCCCCTGGAAATCTTCGCCGTATGGCAGGGCGGGATGTCCTTTCATGGGGGGTTCCTCGGCGTGCTCGTCGCCATGTGGTGGGTCGCCCGGAAACATCAGCTGCGATGGCTCACGCTCACCGATTTTCTTGCGCCTCTGGTTCCCTTGGGGCTGGGAGCCGGACGCATCGGCAACTTCATTAACGGCGAACTTTGGGGCCGCGTTGCACCGGATTCACTTCCTTGGGCGATGATCTTTCCCAGTGCGGGCCGCGAACCGCGCCACCCCTCGCAGCTGTATCAATTCGCGCTCGAAGGCCTTTTGCTATTCGCGATTCTTTGGCTCTACTCCGCCAAACCGCGTCCGACCGGCGCGGTGTCCGCTGTATTTCTCATCGGTTACGGCCTCTTTCGTTTCATCGCCGAGTACTTCCGTGAACCGGACGATTTCCTGGGCTTGCTCGCCTTGAATATGAGCATGGGCCAATGGCTTTCGATCCCGATGGTGCTCGCAGGACTCGTCATGCTGCGCATGGCGTATAAAAAGCGGGGAAATCCTGAAGCCCTCGCGTAGACTGAAACCCTCATTCCAGAGTCCCGCCTATGGATGAAATCGAACGCGCAATGCTGGAACAGCGGATGATGCAACTGTCCATCGAGCACCGCGACCTGGACGATGTCATCAAGCGCCTGTCTGAAGAGTTTGCCTACGACCGCATTCAATTACAGCGGATGAAACGCCGCAAACTCGTGCTGAAGGACCAAATCGCGTGGCTTGAACGGCAGCTCGATCCCGATATCCGCGCTTAATCGCCGCTTGCCCGCAAGCATGAACGCCTATTCTTCTTTCAGCGCTCGTTTCGCTCTGCACGCAGAGCGGCCTTTCCTGACGATGGGAGACGGCCAATCCTATCGCTACGCCGATGTGGAACGCGAAACGGCCATGCTCGCCAACCATCTTCTCGGCTTGGGTCTGAAAAAAGAAGATCGCGTCGCGGCGCAGGTGGAAAAAACCCCGCAAGCGCTTTTTCTTTATCTGGCGTGCTTGCGCGCCGGTCTTTGCTATCTGCCGCTGAATCCGGCCTATCAACGCGATGAACTCGCTTACTTTATCGCCGACGCGGAGCCGGCGCTTATCGTGTGTTCGACGCAACAGGAAAGCTTGTTTCGTTCCCTTGGCACCGCTGCGCACATCCGCACCCTCAATGAGGACGCGAGTGGAAGTTTGAGTGAAGGCTATCGAAGCGCGCCAGCGAACTTTAAAGACGTGGCGATGGCGCAGGACGATCTCGCGGTTCTCATTTACACGTCCGGAACCACGGGTCGATCCAAAGGCGCGATGGTGACGCATGGGAATCTTGTGTCGAATGCGGAGGCGCTCACAACGCAGTGGCGCATTAGCGAAGACGATGTACTTGTGCATGCGCTGCCGCTCTTCCATATTCACGGCCTCTTCGTAGCGATTCATCCGCTCATGCGTGCAGGCGCCCGCATTCTCTTTCTGCCCAAGTTCGATAGCGCCCGCGTGCTGCAGGCCATATCACGCGCGACGCTGTTGATGGGCGTCCCAACCTTTTATACCCGTTTACTGCAAGAGCCCGCCTTGAACCGAGACATGCTCGGCGCAATGCGTCTTTTTATTTCCGGGTCTGCGCCGCTGCTGAAGGACACCTTCGAGCAATGGCGCGCGCGAACGGGACACACGATTCTTGAACGCTACGGCATGTCCGAAGCGGGCATGATCACCTCGAATCCCTACGAGGGCGAACGACGTGGCGGCACAGTCGGCATTCCGTTGCCTCAAGTCGCTGTTCGCGTAATAGACGAGCAAGGCAAACTTTTGATCCCACACCAACCCGGTGCCGTTCAGATCAAAGGTCCGAATGTCTTCAAAGGTTATTGGCGAATGCCCGATAAAACACAAGAGGCCTTCACTGCCGATGGTTGGTTCAAGACCGGCGATATGGGCCAATGGGATGAAGCGGGATACTTGAGCATCGTGGGCCGCGCAACGGATCTCATCATTAGCGGTGGATTCAATGTCTATCCGAAAGAGATTGAACTTGCGC
>DATEOW010000155.1:0-10348 GCA_035273665.1 Burkholderiales bacterium
ATCGCCTTGACCGAGATTGTTTGGGTCTGTGCGATATCGTCCGCCCGTGCGGGTCAACAGTAATTCAAGATTTCCGCCGTTCACGCGCACGCTATTCGGTAAAGCCAAACGAATATCGCGCGCCATGCGGCGAAGTGCAGCGTCCGCGACGTCGGTCAATTCGGCTCGTTCCTGGGAATCGCGGTAAGCGATGACGGGATCGCGTAAGGCGATGGCCGCTACCGACGCAATGATCGCCAGCAAGGTGAGTACGATCACCAGTTCAACGAGCGTGACGCCGCGAGCGCGGCGCCGCTCAGTAGGGGCTTTTGAAGCTTTGCAGTGCATAGCTTGTCCCCATTGGACCGGTTACGGTCACGGTAATCATCGACCCTGCGGCGCCGCCCATGTTGGCGGGCGCGACCGCGACGTTCAGGTTGTAAAGTTCCAAACCCGCCACAGCGACGTTATTGATCGTGTATATGCCACTCGTCGCGAAACCGTTGTAGTCGTTGACATCATCGAAATTGATGCGTGCGCCGGTGCCCGGTCCCACCGCCATTGGCATCAGCGTCACCTCTTCCATCATCGATTCGGCGACTGCCATGGCTTGCTTGCGCAAGACCGGGTCCGCGCTGCGCGCGACACTCGTATTGATGACGATCAGAATCCCGGCGAGTCCGATGGAAAACACCACGATGAGCAAGACCAGCTCAACCAATGTGAAACCGGCCGAGCTCCGACGGTTAATACACATAGCCGGTGTCTCCGACCACATTAATGACCGGGCTCCCGGGACCGCTGATGGTGACCGCGACATTGCCGCTTGCACTGCCATCCGGATAGAACGAGAAAGCGCCCGGAGCGGCACTCACCGCTACAGCCGAACCGGCGGGTGGCGCCAAGCTAGTCTGGCCGCGTAGCGTGGTGAGCGGAGCGCTCGATCCACAACCGAAGTCCTGGCACAGCATAAAAGACAGATTATTCGAAGCAACGGTGACATTCACGCGACGACGGCTGGCGACCGCGGTTTTTTGTGCGAAGGCCAATTGGGCGCGTACTTCGTCCGCAAAGCTCGCGGTGTCAAAAGTGCCGCGGTCGAAGGTGCTCGTCGCAAAGACGGCGAGAATGCTCGCGATCAGTAGGACCGCGACCAGTTCGGTCAATGTAAAGCCTCGTTGTTGCCGCATTAAGTGTTCATCCAAAACAAAAGGAACGGCTGCTTGCGCGAACCGTTCCCTTTTTCCTGCTCGGGCGGCGCATTGTGGAGCGCCGGCCCTCATTTGTTAAGCCTTAGGCGATACCGATCGCGGGGAAGGTCGCAATCGCGCCGCCGGGGCCGGTCAGCGTGCAGGTCACCGTCGCGTTAGCGGCGATCGCGGCAGCAGTGATCGTGTAACCGGCAGGGAGACCACCTTGCAGAGCGGAGGAAACGCCGGTGCAGTTGACCACGGCAACGCCGTTGGCTGGGTTAACGGAACGGGTCGCGTAATTCAGTGAGGACGCGGAAGCCAATGCACCGGCAACACCTTGCGTAGCGGCCAGACGTGCGTCAGTACGCAGGTCGACGAATTGCGGAACGGCGACAACAGCGAGGATAGACAGAATCAACATCACTGCGACCAGCTCGATCAAAGTAAAACCGGCGTTTTTATTCACTTTCAATTCTCCTAGATATGAGTACATCGTCCAAATCGGCTGGCGTGTCCACTTCGTCAACGCTGACTTCATCCAGACGCTGCCCTACCGTATGGGGCGAATCCTAAAGCCAATACATCTAGGCTATTCAGGAAATAAGGCGCAGTTTCTCAACCTGTTGCATCAATTGACGGTAGTAATTAACGCGATGCGCTTTATCGCACGTTGCGCTGTGTGCGAAAACAAAAAAGGGAGCGTCGATGACGCTCCCTTTGTAAGGCAAATTCCGACTTAGCAAGTCGCTGCGGGTGTGCAGGAAATGATCGTGAAGTTCTGGGGCGTTGCGGCTGCCGGCACCGAATCTTCAATGGAGCAGGTGCCCGAACCGCCGGAGCCCACGGGTGCAGTGACGCTGGCGATATTGTATGTACGTCCGTTCAACACGATCGTTGTGGCGGTAGAACTCGTGACGCCGCCGATCATTGGGGCAAGCTGCGTACCGGAGCAGGCGGTAACGGCAACCGCACCTGCACCTGCACCGACCCCGCGTGCATAGTTCAGCGCTGTGCCGGATGCGATCGCGCCGCCCACACCTGCGGCGGAAGCGTTGGCAGCCTGTACGCGTAGATCGACGAATTGCGGGATGGCAACCACGGCAAGAATCGCCAAAATCACCATGACGGCGACGAGTTCAATCAAAGTAAAACCGGCGTTCTTTTTCACTTGTAATCTCCTGGGCCCATCGGCTTCTATTGGGAAATAAACTCGAGGCGATGCGCTCGAGTATCCATGGCCGGGATGCTAGCGCGGCTTTCTTGCGGCCAGTCAAGAACTAAAGCGGATTTTTTGATGTAGTGCACGAATGCATGCAATTCGATGCCGCTCGCTTAGGAAGCCGATACATCCCAGCTGTAGGCTTCGACCGGCGCGAGCTCCACGCGACGAACCCCCCGTAGAGGTTCCGGCAACGATTCGCCGCCGGGCAGAACGCCTTGTTCGACCCACACCTTGAAGCGAATTTCCTTGTGTGCGTTATGCGGGAAGCTCAGATGCCGCGTCCGTGAAGGGCGATAAACAAGTTCATGTGCTCGCGTGTCGTAGTACCAGCTACGTGGCGGCGCGAGTTCCGGCGGCGCAACGCCATGGATCTTACCCACGTAGATGTGCGGTTTTTCCGCGAGCCAATCCATCGGGTTTTGTTTCGCTAAGCCGGCGATCGGTGCGTCTGCGCTGAGCGCGATCATGCCGGCCACCCGCATGTGCAGGCCCGCACGAACACTGGAGGCGACCTGTTCCATCGCCGATTTTTCTGCGGCTTCGGCATAGTCGACAAAGGTTTTGAGCATCACTGCCGCGAGCACGGCGATCAACACGACGACGGCAACGAGTTCGACGAGCGTAAATCCGGTGACACGACGTGAATGGATCACTGGACGCATCAAGCCCCTTTACCCATCATTGCTTTGCCCAAGCCCCAAACTGGCATGAGAACGCCCAAGGCGAGGATCAACACCATGATCGCGAGCATGACGATTAGGATCGGTTCGATTTGGGACGCCAGATTTTTCAAGTCGTAGTCCACATCGCGTTCATACATGGACGCCACTTCGGACATCAAATCGTCGAGCGCACCCGTTTCTTCGCCCACCGCAATCATCTGGATGACGACGGGGGAGAACACGCCGGCCGAGACTGCTGTGCGTAAGATGGATTCGCCGCGTTCTACGCCATCGCGCATTTGTTCGATACGGCTACCGATATATTCGTTTTCGACGACGCGCGCCACGGTCGATAGGGCCTGAATGAGCGGCACGCCGCTGCGTGAAGAAAGCGCAAAGCTGCGCGCGAAGCGGGCGAGGGTCGCTTTACGAATAATCTTTCCCGCGATGGGTAGCCGGAGCTTGAAGCGGTCCCACTTGTAGCGGCCTATGGGCGTCGCAATCCACATCCGCAACGCAAAAATACCCGCAATGCTTCCTGCCAGCATCAGCGGCCAATAGGCGATCGTGAAGTTGGAGCACGCGATAAGAAAGCGCGTCAAGGCCGGCAATTGTGCGTCGAACCCTTTATAGAGTTCAGCGAAGGTGGGGATGACGAAGACGTTGACGACGACCAGCGCGGCAATCATCGCGCAGATCACAAAGGTGGGATAACGCAGTGCCGCTTTCACACGGCCACGCATTTCAATCTCGAATTCCAGGTGCTGGGAAAGCCGCAGAAACACTTCTTCGGAACGTCCGGTCATTTCGCCGACGCGGACCATCGACACATAAAAATTGTTGAATACCTTGGGATGGCGACGCATGGCTGCTGACAACTCACGTCCTGCGTCTAGGCTCGCGCGCAGATCCTGGAGCACGCGGGCGAGGGCTGGATTGGTTGCGGATTCCTGCAAACCGGTGAGGGCGCGCATGATCGGCACGCCGGCGCGCATCAAGGTGTGCATCTGGCGCGACATCAACATCAAATCCGTAGGCGTGACTTTTTCGCGCAGCTTCGCCAGAACGTCTTCGACGCGAATGGATGCGCCGCCCGTGATGGCGCGGATTTCAACCGGGGTCACACCGGTGTTGAACAGCTGATCGGCGACCGCCGCCGCATCGCTGCTTTCGATGGTGCCACTGATGAGTTCGCCTCGCCCGTTGCGGCCTTTGTATGTAAAAGCGCCCATCCGGCTAATCCTCGACTTCGCTTGCGACCCGCATGACTTCGGCCACGGTAGTCTGTCCACCGGCGGCCAAAGACAGGGCGTGCGAACGCAGTGTCTTGCCCTTCATCCCTTCCTGCGCGGCTAACATGAATCCCGCAGGATCGTTTCGGTTAATGGCATCAACCAGCGCCGGTTCCATTTCCAATAATTCGTAAATGCCTCGGCGGCCGCGGAAACCGGTGCCATTGCAATGCGAGCATCCGCGGCCCTGCATGAAGCGTGGGTTTGCGGGAAGGGCTTCGCCGCAGCTCCGCAGCCAAGCTTGCTCGTGCGCATTGGGCTCTTGTACCTCTGCGCAGCTTTCGCAAATGACGCGCAGCAGACGCTGAGCAAGAACCGCATGCAGGGAGGTGGAAACCATATACGCCGGCGCCCCCATGTCGATCAGGCGCAAGGGTGTGCTCGCCGCATCGCGTGTATGCAAAGTCGAAAAGACCAAGTGGCCCGTAATAGATGCGCGTAAACCGATTTGCGCCGTTTCCTGGTCGCGCATCTCGCCGACGAGAATTACATCCGGATCATGACGTAGCACCGAGCGCAACACGCGCGCGAAGGTCAGTTCAATTTTATCGTTCACCTGAACCTGGCTGATGCCTGTCAGACGGTATTCCACCGGGTCTTCCACGGTGATGATTTTCTTATCGATGGTGTTGATTTCCGACAGTGCCGAATACAGCGTTGTCGTCTTGCCGCTACCTGTAGGGCCGGTAACGAGCATCATCCCGCTCGATCGTTCGGAAATCGCGCGCACGCGCTCCAAGATATAAGGCGGCATGCCAAGGTGATCAAGGCCCTTTGTGCCGGCGCTTTGATTGAGCAGGCGGAGGACCACCGATTCGCCGTACTGCGTCGGCATCGTCGAGATACGCACATCGACTTGCTGCTCGCGTACTCGTACATTGAAGCGGCCATCTTGCGGCAGGCGTTTTTCGGAAATGTCGAGACCGGCCATCAGTTTCAAGCGCAGCACCAACGGCGCGCCGATTTTTGTATCCGCTTCGGTTTGCAGAATCAACAAGCCATCGATGCGGAAACGCACATGAAGGCGATGTTCCTGCGGCTCGATGTGGATGTCCGAAGTGTTGACCTGGGTGGCATCCTCGAACAGAGTTTGCAGCAGGCGGACGACAGGTGCGTCCTCCGCGCTCGCGCCAACGCTGAGACTGCTGAGATCGATGGCCTGCGATTCGCCCATGTCCGCCTCAAGGGCACGGGCAAGGCCGGAGATTTCGTCCGTGCGACGATAGACGCGGTCGAGCGTTTGCAGGAGCAAGGCCTCGTTGACCACCGCCAGATCGATGTCGCGCTTCAGGACGCGAGCGATTTCGTCATAAGCATTGATATCGCTCGGATCGCTCATGCCGACGAGGTAGGTGCTCTTTCGTTCTTCCAGCAGCAAGGCGCGATGGCGCCGTGCATGCATTTCCGGCAGCTTGCGCGCCACGGTCGAGGCGACGTTCAGGAATTTGAGGTTGAGATAGGGGATATCGAACTGCTTGGCCAGGCCTTCACAGATCTGTTCTTCAGTGACAAAACCGTGTTCGACGAAAATGCGGCCGAGCTTGCGGCCGCTCCGACGTTGTTCGTCGAGTGCGAATTTGAGTTGTTCTTGCGAGATGAGCTTTTGCAGTACCAGCATCTCGCCGAGACGAATTTTCTCTGGGCGGGCCACCCGTATCTCCAATACGACCTATGGGTCGTCGGAAATTAGACGCTTTGGCCTTGCCGAGCAACGGAAGTTGCTTCAAGAACGTTAGTTATTTCCCTGCTTTGAAAGGGTTTACTCGGTCTGCGGGCATCTGGTGTAGCGGTCCGCCGCCGCGGTCCGCGAATGCCTTTGTAGTCAAGCGCTTGAAGCTTGAAGAACTTCTGGATTGATCGGTGTGGGCGGTCGGCCCGCGTTTGGGCCGCGGCCAAGGGCCGCAATGAGATTGTCGGTAGCTAGATTTGCCATCGCCAGGCGCGTGGCCACAGTTGCACTCGCGATATGGGGCGTGAGGACAACATTCGGGACGGTCAGCAAGTCAGGGTGGACGTCCGGTTCGTTTTCAAACACGTCCAAGCCGGCGGCCGCAAGACGCTTCTCACGCAAGGCGGCCGCCAATGCGGCGTCGTCGACAATTCCGCCTCGCGCGATATTGGTCAGTGTCGCTGTCGGTTTCATCAACGCCAATTCGGCGGAGCCGATCGCATGATGCGAAGCCGTGGAATAGGGGAGAACGACGATGAGATGATCCGCTTCCTGGAACAACTCTCTTTTGGTGACATAACGCGCCTTCGATTCCGCTTCCAGCGCGGCATCCAGACGCGAGCGATTGTGATAAATCACGCGCATTCCAAATCCCAAGGCGCCCCGTTTTGCGATCGCGCGCCCGATCCGCCCCATACCAAGTATGCCGAGCGTTGCGCCGTGCACGTCGCTTCCGGTGTACATGTCGTATGCCCAATGCCGCCAGGCGCCACTGCGCAGAAAACGTTCAGCCTCCGCCATGCGGCGTGCCGTGGCCATCATCAGCGCGAAGCCAAAGTCCGCGGTCGTTTCGGTGAGTACATCCGGTGTGTTCGTGCAAAGCACGCCGCGTGCGCTGCAGGCCGGTACATCGAAGTTGTTGTAGCCCACTGCGATGTTGGCGACGACTTTCAATTGCGGATTCGCATCGAGCAAGGCGGCGTCGATGCGTTCGGTGCCGGTAGTCAACGCGCCGATCTTTCCCCGCATACGACGGCCCAATTCGCCCGCGCTCCACGGCGCCTCGCCTTCGTTGACTTCGACGTCAAAATGTTCACGCAAGCGGGCAAGAACTTCGGGGAACACGGCACGCGCGACGAGAATGGAGTCTTTCATGGCGTTTCCGTGGTGGGCGGTACTGGGATCGAACCAGTGACCCCTGCCGTGTGAAGGCAGTGCTCTACCGCTGAGCTAACCGCCCAAGGTGCATGAGGGCGCGAATTGTCCCATAGCGGCTTGCCGAGGGTCAAACATCCCTCACACCCCTGGCGGTACGGAACCGGGCAGCAGCCCGCCGATGGTATGCAGAATCACGCCCACCAATCCGCCGATCAAGGTACCGTTGATGCGAACGAATTGAAGATCCCGTCCTACCGCCATTTCAATTTTCCGGCTGACGGTGTCGGCATCCCATTTTGCGACCGTCGTCGCGATCAGTTCGGCAACGGCTTGACGGCCTGCTTGAGCGGCTTGTTCAAGACCGGTACGGAGGAGAATGTTGAGTTTGCGCCGGACCACCTCGTCGCTTAAGAGGCGCGCGGCGAGTGTTTCGAGCGCCTCCGCCACGTGGGCGCGAATCCTCGAATCGTCACGCGCCACATCCGCGATGACGAAATCACGCAAATCCGTCCACACGCCCTGCAAGTATTCGCTCACCGAGGGATGATTGAGCAGTTCATTCTTCAAGGCTTCCGTGCTGGCCTGTAGTTCGGGCGATGTTTTCAACTCATGCGCGAAGCGTGCAAGTTGTTCGTCCAGTTTGATGCGCCAATCATGTTGAGGGTCGTCACGCGCGGCGGTAAGCGTCTCTTCCGCGACGCTGATCAGTCGGTCGCAAATTTTCGAATCAACGCCGATGACCCGCCATAACCACCCGCTTTTCTCGCGGACCTTGTCGCGCAGAGATGGTTCGTATTGTTCAACCAATGCGCTTGCCTGACGCAACAATTCGTCCACGAGCGGCCGGTGACGGCCGTCCTTCGTCATGAGCATGATCAACTCGCCCAAAAGTGGGGCGATCTCGATACGTTCCAGACGCCCGACGACGGCCAATTGAATGACGCGGCGCAAGTCGGCATCGTCGAGTGCGCTCAACATGGTGGGGAGGAAGCGGCTTAGTCGTGACGATACGGCGCGAATGGTTTTGGGTTGCTGTAACCAGCGCGCAAAGCCGCCGGCGAGGTCCACCGATGCGAGTTTGTGTGCAACGATGTTTGGTGCAAGGAAGTTGGTTTCGACGAATCGGCCGAGCCCCGCGCCGATGCGGTCCTTGTTGCGCGGAATGACCGCGGTGTGCGGAATAGGCAGATGGAGCGGATGCCGAAATAACGCAACCACTGCGAACCAGTCGGCAAGGGCGCCCACCATGGCCGCCTCCGCAAACGCGCGAACATACCCAAGCCATGCGTGCTGCGGCTCGAACATGCGAGTCAGAAGAAAAGTGATCGCCATTGCGATTAATAGGCCTGTCGCAATGCGACGCATTTTACGCAGACCTTCCGATTCGTCGAATGCGCGTCTACCGATGGAAGTTGGAATGGCGTCCATTTCGGATCCTTAAAGTGTGTCCTGCTGCTGCAATAATTACGCCGTTTCGAAGCGATAGCGTAAAATCTCGGCCTTCTTGTCCTGATCTCGCGTTCCTTGCTCGAACGCGCAGCCGAAATTCATGGTTCGTACTCGTTTCGCTCCTAGCCCCACCGGGTTTTTGCACATTGGTGGCGCGCGTACGGCGCTTTATTCATGGGCTTTCGCGCGCCAACAAGGCGGCACATTCATCTTGCGCGTGGAAGATACGGACCTTGAGCGCTCTACGGAAGCTTCGGTGCAGGCGATCCTTGACGGTATGGCGTGGCTCGGGCTGCATTATGACGAAGGCCCCTTTTATCAAATGCAGCGGATGCCGCGTTATCGGGAAGTGATACGCCAACTGCTCGACGAGGGGAAGGCTTATTACTGCTACGCAAGCAAGGAAGAGTTGGACGAATTGCGTGAAGCGCAACGTGCGCGCGGCGAGAAGCCGCGTTACGACGGGCGTTGGCGTCCTGAAAATGCGCAAGAAAAAAAGCCGCCCTCAGGGGTGGATCCGGTCGTGCGATTTAAAAATCCGCTTGATGGCGATGTGACTTTCAACGATCTCGTCAAAGGGCCGATCACTTTCAGCAATACCGAACTCGACGATCTGATCATTGCGCGGCCCGACGGCACACCGACCTACAATTTTTGCGTGGTCGTCGACGATTGGGACATGAACATCACGCACGTGATCCGGGGGGACGATCATGTCAATAATACGCCGCGTCAGATCAATATTCTCAAAGCACTCGACGCGACCTTACCGCTCTATGCACATGTACCGATGATCCTCGGCGCGGATGGCGAGCGTTTATCCAAACGACATGGCGCGGTCAGCGTCATGCAGTACAAGGAAGAGGGCTACTTGCCCGAAGCGCTGCTCAACTATCTTGCGCGCCTCGGTTGGTCGCACGGGGACGACGAGATATTTTCGATGGAACAATTCATCGAGTGGTTCGATCTTGCGCATATCAGCCGTTCAGCCGCGCAATTCAATCCCGAAAAACTGAATTGGCTCAATCAGCAATACATCAAGAATGCGGATCTACAACGACTGGCGATTGACGTATCGCCTCATTTGCAGGCTTTGGGTGTCGATGTAGCCAATGGACCTCCCTTGATCGACGCTGTGGCGATCTTTCGCGAACGGACGCCGACCTTAGTGGAACTCGCTAAGCAAGTAAGCGTGCTTTATTCTTCCAGCGAAGTGCCTGCGCAATTGCGGGCGCAGCATGTGACGCCGGACGTCATGCCTGCGCTGAAAGAATTGGCTGCACGGTACGCAGGCTTGGACGATTGGCGTGCGGAAGAGCTGGGCGCGGTGTTCGACACAGTGTTGAAGGCGCATGGGCTGAAGATGCCGAAATTGGCGATTCCGCTGCGCGTCCTGGTATTCGGCACGACACAAACACCGTCGATTCATCCCTTGCTGAGTCTGGCAGGCAAGGCCCGCGTACTCGCTGCGTTAGAAGGGTTGAACTAAGGGTTCAGGTTTACAGGGAGGGGTCGCGCCGCTATAATTCCGCGCTTCGCGGCCGGGGGTATAGCTCAGCTGGGAGAGCGCTTGCATGGCATGCAAGAGGTCAGCGGTTCGATCCCGCTTACCTCCACCAGCAGCACCGCGTAATACAATACCGTTACAGTCCCTATCGTCTAGAGGCCTAGGACATCGCCCTTTCACGGCGGTAACGCGGGTTCGACTCCCGCTGGGGACGCCA
>DATEOW010000156.1:0-37100 GCA_035273665.1 Burkholderiales bacterium
ATTCCGCCCATCCCGCCCATTCCACCCATGCCGCCCATGCCGCCGCCCATACCGCCGCCGGCATTGGCTTTGTCATCCACCAGCTCGGTGATCGCCACATCGGTCGTCAACAGCAAGGAGGCTACGGACGCCGCGTTCTGCAACGCGGTACGCGTCACTTTGGTCGGATCCAACACGCCCATCTGCACCAGATCGCCGTACTCTTCGGTCGCTGCGTTAAAGCCGAAGTTGCCTTTGCCTTCAACGACACGATTGACGACGACTGAAGGCTCCGCACCTGCGTTCGAAACGATGATACGCAGCGGCTCTTCCAGCGAACGCGCAACGATTTTGATACCGGCATCCTGATCGGCGTTGTCGCCTTTCAAGCCGGTCAATGCAGCACGAGCCCGCAAGAGCGCAACGCCACCGCCGGGAACAATGCCTTCTTCAACCGCTGCACGGGTTGCGTGCAATGCGTCTTCAACGCGGGCTTTCTTTTCTTTCATTTCGACTTCGGTTGCGGCACCGACTTTGATCACTGCGACACCGCCGGCCAACTTGGCCACGCGCTCTTGCAGTTTTTCGCGGTCGTAGTCGCTGGTCGCTTCTTCGATCTGCGCGCGGATCTGTTTGACACGCGCTTCGATGTTTTTCGCATCACCGGCACCGTCGATCAATGTGGTTTCTTCTTTACCCACTTCAATACGCTTGGCTTGACCCAGATCGGCCAAGGAGGCTTTTTCCAAAGTCAGACCGACTTCTTCGGCGATCACCGTACCGCCGGTCAAGATCGCGATATCTTCCAGCATGGCTTTGCGACGGTCGCCGAAACCAGGCGCTTTCACTGCGCAAGTTTTCAGAATGCCGCGAATATTGTTCACCACTAGCGTCGCGAGCGCTTCGCCTTCAACTTCTTCGGCGACGATCAGCAGCGGACGGCCGGCTTTAGCGACTTGTTCGAGGATCGGCAGTAGGTCGCGAATGTTGGAAATTTTCTTGTCGTGCAACAGCACGAAAGGATTGTCCAGCACAGCGATTTGACGCTCGGGGGTGTTGATGAAGTAAGGCGACAGATAGCCGCGATCGAATTGCATGCCTTCGACGACTTCGAGCTCATCGGCCAAAGACTTGCCGTCTTCAACAGTGATCACACCTTCTTTGCCCACTTTATCCATTGCTTCAGCGATACGATCGCCGATTGAGGAATCGGAGTTGGCGGAGATGGAACCGACTTGCGCAATTTCTTTGGAAGTCGTGCAAGGCTTGGAGATTTTTTTCAGCTCTTCGACGGTTGCAGCAACGGCTTTGTCGATACCGCGCTTCAGATCCATCGGGTTCATGCCGGCGGCAACATACTTCATGCCTTCGCGGACAATGGCTTGAGCCAAAACGGTGGCGGTAGTGGTGCCGTCGCCGGCGATGTCGGAGGTCTTGGAAGCGACTTCCTTGACCATCTGCGCGCCCATATTTTCCAGCTTGTCTTTCAGTTCGATCTCTTTGGCAACCGACACACCGTCTTTAGTGATGGTGGGAGCGCCGAAAGAACGCTCGAGGACAACATTGCGGCCTTTAGGACCGAGGGTCGCTTTCACAGCGTTGGCGAGAATGTTCACGCCGTTCAGCATTTTGTGGCGCGCTTCTTCATTGAAGCGTACGTCTTTAGCAGCCATATCTAAAACTCCTTGTTATTGGACGGGGGCCTTAGGCCACGACGCCCATGATGTCTTCTTCACGCATGACCAGCAGTTCTTCGCCTTCGACTTTCACGGCTTGCCCGGAATATTTGCCGAACAGAACGCGGTCGCCGACTTTGACGTCCAGCGGACGGACTTTGCCGTCGTCGCCAACCTTGCCATTGCCGATTGCCAGGATTTCGCCTTGATCGGGTTTCTCGGCAGCGTTATCGGGAATGACGATGCCACCAGCGGTTTTACGCTCTTCTTCTAGGCGCTTTACGATCACGCGATCGTGTAAGGGACGGATTTTCATGGAAAAATTCCTCCAATTCGTTTTGTAAGTTAGCGATCGCTCACACGAACGATCAGAGAGAATCTCGAGAGCGGCTTTAGCACTCGCCCCGAGGGAGTGCTAATGATAGGGATGCACAGAGCCGATTTCAAGACCGGGCGTGAAAGGTTTTTCGTTGAAGGGGCTCAAAGGAGGCCCCGGCTATAATCCCCGCTCCTTCGCACGCCCCGTCCTATGAACCCTCCCGGTCGCAGTAGCCGCGAACTGTATTTCCGCCTCCTTGCCTATGTGAAACCGCACTGGCGAGTTTTCGCGGGCGCCTTGGCATGTATGGCTTTCGGCGCTTTACTTGAGCCGGTCTTTCCTTGGGTTGTGAAAGAACTGCTGGATGGCAGTTTCGTTGAACAAACGCCCCGGGCTTGGTGGTTTTATCCCGCGTTTATTGTCGGCCTCTTTTTTCTCCGTGGGCTGTTCAGCTACGGCTCGGATTACGGTTTCGCCTGGCTATCCAATCAAATCATTCTGGATCTGCGCGACGCCATGTTTCGACGCCTCGTTACTCTTCCAACCGCTTTCTTCAACAATCAGGCCTCGGGCGCGCTCGTATCGAAAGCTGCTTATGACGTAACCGGCGTCACTGCTGCAGCAACAAGCGTCATTACCACCGCCGTACGCGACACGCTTACGATCGTTGGATTACTTGGTTATATGATCTGGACTAACTGGCGGCTCACCTTGATCATCGTTGTGCTGTTTCCCGGTATCGCCTTTATCGTTCGACGCTTTTCCCACCGCATTCGCAGCGCCAGCCGGGCAGCGCAAAAGGCAATGGGCAGCATTTCGCATACGCTGCAGGAAACGATTGAAGCGCAGAAAGTCGTCAAGATTTTCGGCGGACAAGAATACGAACGCGCACGTTTTGGCGACGCAGCCAAATCGCAGCACCGCGCGAACATGCGGCTCGCCATTGCGTCCGCCGCAGTGACGCCTTTGGTGCAATTGCTTGTCGCCTGCGGCCTGTCGATCATTATCGTGCTCGCATTGCGTGAGGCGACCGCTGGACGCATGAGCCCCGGTGGCTTCGTTTCCTTTATCGGCGCCATGCTCATGCTGCTACCCCCGATCAAGCGGATCACGCAGATGAACGCCGCTTTGCAACGCGGGTTGGCTGCTGCGGAAAGTGTGTTCGAACTTGTAGACGAGAAGGGTGAAGACGACAAAGGTAGCGTCAAACTGAGCCGCGCCAAAGGCAGTATCCGCTTCGAGCATGTCGATTTCGCCTACCCGAAAACCGATCGGAAAGTGCTGCACGATATCGATTTATCTATCGCGTCAGGCGAAACGATCGCACTGGTCGGCGCTTCGGGTTCGGGCAAAAGCACAATGGCGCATCTGTTGCCTCGTTTTTACCATCTCGAACGCGGCCGCATCCTTTTGGATGGTCACAATGTTGAAGACATCAGCCTTTCCAGCCTGCGCCGGCAGATCGCGCTTGTCAGTCAAGATGTCGTGTTGTTCAACGACACCGTCGCGGCGAACATTGCGTACGGTGTCTTACGCGACGTCGGTCGGGACAAGATTGTTGCCGCGGCGCAAGCGGCACACGCGATGGAGTTCATTGAATCACTCCCGCAAGGTCTCGATACATTGGTCGGCCAAAACGGCGCCAAGCTCTCCGGCGGCCAACGACAACGTCTGGCGATCGCGCGCGCATTGTTGAAAGACGCGCCAGTACTGATCCTCGACGAAGCGACTTCTGCACTGGATTCCGAATCGGAACGTCATGTGCAAGCGGCGCTCGATGAACTCATGCGCAACCGCACGACGCTTGTCATCGCGCACCGCCTGTCGACTATCGAACGCGCCACCCGTATCGTTGTGATGGATCGCGGACGGATTGTGGAAGTAGGTAGCCACGCGGAACTGCTTGCCGCGGGCGGATACTATGCAACGCTCTACCGCACACAAATGCTCCTGCCTCAGGAGACAGCCGAGACACCTGCCCTTTGAACAGCGACCGCTCTTGATCCAGCCGTAGCGAACCTTATATTGATGCCATGAAATACAAGGATTACTACGCCATCCTAGGCGTCGAGCGGGGCGCCGACGAAGACGCCATCAAGAAGGCATACCGTAAGCTCGCGCGAAAATATCATCCCGACGTATCTAAAGAATCGGGCGCGGAAGAGAAGTTCAAGGAAGTGGCTGAGGCCTATCAAACGCTCTCCGACAAGGAAAAGCGCGCCGCCTACGATCAACTTGGCAGCCACCGCAACGGCGAAGATTTCCGGCCCTCGCAGGATTGGGAAACGCGGTTCGGACAATCCGGCATGGACGATTTCGATCTGTCGGATCTTTTCAGCCACCTGGGCGGGTTCGGGCGGCAAACACGCAGAGGCGGCTTTTCGATGCCTGGTCAAGACTACGAGGTTGAAGCACGCATCTCAATTGAAGATGCGGCGCAAGGCACGGAACTGGATTTGAACTTCGAGGCGCCAAGCCTGGACGACCGCGGCCGCACGCGCAGAACCCAAAAACAACTCCACATTCGAGTCCCCAAGGGGGTCGTCGACGGCCAACGACTACGCGTTCCCGGTAAAGGTGGCCCGGGTGTGCAAGGCGGTCCGCCGGGCGATCTCTACCTGAACATCGGCTTCATGCCTCATCGCCTCTTTAAGACGACCGGCCATGATCTCTATCTTGAATTACCTTTAGCCCCCTGGGAGGCTGTTCTAGGTGCCGAAATCGAAGTACCTACCTTGGAGGGCACGCTGAAGGTACGCGTGAAGCCGGGCGCGCGTGCCGGCCAGAAACTGCGCCTTGCCGAGAAAGGATTACCGAAGCCGAAGGGTGGGGCTGGCGATTTGTACTGCGTCTTGCAGATCGCAATGCCGGAGAAAACGAATGAAGCGGAGAAGGCGCTTTATGAACAACTGCAGCGCGAATCCAAATTCGATCCGCGCCAACACTTCAAGGCGGGACGCGCATGAGCGATATCCTTGACTTACTTTCCCATGACACGCGATTGCATTTCGAAGAGCTCTTGAATTTATCGGGCCTGCATCAGGACGAAGTGCACGAGCTGATCGAGCTTGGATTCTTGCAGACACACGAAGAGAACGACGTTCGATTTTTTTCTACGCAAAGCCTGGTCCAGGCGCGTAGAGCAGCTCGCTTGAGACGCGATTTCGATCTGAACATCTCCGGCATGGTGCTGGCCTTGAGTTATCTCGAACGGATCGATGTACTCGAACGTCGGATCAAGGAGCTTGAATGCCATCTCCTTGGGTGAGTGGATAGCACGCTTCGCCCACATCGCAAGGCTGGTGCATACTGTGCGCCCATGCGCATAGTCCGACCGTTTCAGTTTTTCGCAGCGCCCTTCGCCTTCGCGCCGATCTTCGCGCTGGTCTTTAGTTTCCTTTTTGTCAGTGCAGCTTCGGCCCGCGACTTTCTGCCGATGCCGGTGGCCCAGGCGCTGTCGCGGGCAGGCGTACCCGCCGCTAGTGTTGGCCTAGCCGCACAATATGTGCACGCCAAACGGCCCGTCGTAAGTTACAACACACAGGCCGCGATGAATCCGGCCTCGGTGATGAAGTTGGTCACCGCCTGCGCAGCGCTCGACATTTTGGGACCCGCTTATGCGTGGAAGACCGAGGTGTATCTGAATGGTCCTCTACGCGGGGATGTACTCGATGGCGACCTGCTTATCAAAGGTTATGGCGATCCACAGCTGAACATTGAACAGTTCTGGCTGCTGCTACATGGCTTGCGCGCACGCGGCGTGCGCGAAATCAGAGGCGATCTTGTTCTAGATCGGAGCTGGTTTGCAGCAGAGACGCACGATGCCGCCAGTTTCGATAACGAGCCTTTGCGTCCCTATAACGTCGGTGCCGACGCGCTGCTGCTCAATTTCAAGAGTGTTCGTTACCGGCTCATTCCGGATCCGCAAAACAAAAGTGTACAAATCATTCCTGAACCTGCCCTCGCGAAGGTCGAGACGGAAAACCGCGTGGCGCTCGGCGACGGCCCTTGCTACGACTGGCGTAGCGCGCTGAGCCTCGTCGTCGGCGAAGATGGGGATGGTGCGCAGCTACGATTTAGCGGCGTTTATCCGTTATCTTGTGGAGAACGGAATTGGAATGTCGCCTTGCTCACTCATCCCAAGTTTGTACTTGCGGCCTTTCGTGCGCTTTGGGTCGAATTGGGCGGCAGCTTCACCGGCAATGTCCGCGACGGCGCAGTGCCTTATGGGGCGACACCATTTGCAACTCAATCCTCCGCTTCGCTTGCCGACGCCGTGAGGGATATGAATAAATTCAGCAACAACACGATGGCCCGTCAAATTCTGTTGACGCTATCCGCCGAAATCTTTCAGCAGCCCGGCCGTTATGACAAGTCGATACAAATCGTCAATGACTGGCTGAGGCAACGGGGCCTTGACATGCCGGAACTTATTTTGGAAAACGGCTCCGGGCTGTCGCGCGCCGAAAGGATCAGTGTAGGAAGTTTGCAGAAGCTGTTATTGGCCGCTTACAACAGCCGCGTCATGCCGGAGTTCATTTCATCTATGCCGCTGTTGGGGCGCGATGGCACAGCGCAGCGCCGACTGAAAAATGATCCGGCCACAGGACAAGCACACGTGAAAACCGGGTCGCTGAATGATGTCCGCAGCATTGCGGGTTACCTTCTCGATCGCAATGGGCGTCGTATCGCGTTCAGCTTCATCGTCAACCATCCCAAAGCGGACGCAACGCAAGACGCGCAGGACGCGTTCATGCGGTGGCTCTACAACGCAGGCGAGAGCCCTACACTCAACTAGGGATTGACTACTGGACCTTCCACTGTTCGTAGAAGGCGAGAACGCGCGGCACATAAGCCTGCGTCTCGCGATACGGCGGAATACGTTTACCGTATTTAAGTACCGCACCTTCACCGGCGTTGTAGCCGGCCAATGCAAGTTTCACATCCCCGCTAAACATCTTGAGTAGATCGGCAAGATACCGCGTACCCGCGCGGATGTTATGCAGCGGTTTGCTCAAATCTTTTGCGTTTACACCATAACGTTCGCCGGTCGCGGGCATCACCTGCATCAAGCCCACTGCTCCTTTGGGCGATAAAGCACGTGCGTTGTAATTGGATTCGACTTGAATGACGGCATGTACCAAAGCCGGATCGATGTTGTGCTGCTTGGCGGCGGCGAGAATCTGCTCTTGATAGCGTAGATTCATGAGCGCGGCATTTTCCCTCGCCAATCCTTCGCGCAACTTCACTTGGATCCTGGTCCTGCTCTCATTGGATTCGCGCATGTACAACTTGTATCGGGGATCGTCAGGCACGTTGGAGAGCTTGACCGATCCATCCTCTTCGACCAGCGCGTAAATGTCCGCCGACGCGAAGGAACTGAAGCCCAGCGCCATGAGCGCAAAGGCCCAGGTGAACAAGGTGTTACGCAAAGATTGGCAGCGGTGCATCAACAGGAGCTCCAGGAAAAGACTGGCGCTTAGAGGCAGCCACGATGTCGGAGTTCCCGGATATTAGCAGAAGGTCCTTGTCCTACAAGGAAAATCCGGCGCACCGCCCCTGACACCGTAGCGTGCTAGAACCAGCCTGTGCCCAATTCTTTGCCGTCATTGAGCGCCAGCCAGCCTTTGACCACTCGGTAAATGCACCAAACATATACGATGGGGGCTAAGATAAATCCAATCAAAACGATCATGAGAATCGATGAAATGATCATCGCGATAAATCCAACCCAAAAAGTTTTGATCTGCCATGCGAAGTGCGATGCCGCCAAGGTTCCTTCCACTTCGTCGCGCTTCACATAATTAATGATCACGCCGACGATCCAGGTCAGACCGATGAAAAAGCCGACTGCCTGCAAGATATACACGAGTAGCGCGAGATCGCGCCCCTGATCCTTAACGACTTCGTTCATTTCGCTCTCCCCTTTTTAAAGACCCAGTTGCTGCCACATGGCGTCGATCCGCTGCTTTACCGCCGCGTCCATTTCGATCGGCCGCCCCCACTCCCTACTTGTCTCGCCCGGCCACTTATTCGTGGCGTCTATGCCCATCTTCGATCCCAGCCCTGAAACCGGGCTCGCAAAATCGAGATAGTCGATCGGCGTGTTGTCGACCAGCAGCGTATCCCGAATCGCATCGACACGGGTAGTCAGTGCCCAAATCACTTCCTTCCAATCTCGCACGTCGACGTCATCGTCGGTCACGACAATGATCTTGGTGTACATGAATTGCCGCAGAAAACTCCACACACCGAACATGACGCGCTTCGCGTGTCCGGGATATTGCTTCTTCATGCTGACCACTGCCAAGCGATAGGAACAGCCTTCAGGCGGCAGATAGAAATCGGTGATTTCAGGAAACTGCTTTTGCAATAGCGGCACAAACACTTCGTTCAGTGCGACGCCAAGCACGGCTGGTTCATCCGGCGGTTTGCCGGTGTAGGTAGAGTGGTAAATCGGATCGCGCCGCATGGTGATGCGGTCAATCGTGAAAACGGGAAAACGGTCCTGCTCGTTGTAGTAGCCGGTGTGATCGCCGAATGGCCCCTCCAAGGCGCTCTCGCCCGGATCGATGTGCCCTTCCAGGACGATCTCCGCAGAGGCGGGCACTTGCAGATCGGAGCCGATGCATTTCGCCACTTCTGTCCGCCCGCCGCGCAACAAACCGGCGAATTGATATTCCGACAAACTATCGGGCACCGGCGTCACAGCCCCCAATATCGTTGCGGGATCCGCGCCGAGCGCAACGGCGACCGGAAAAGGCTGTCCTGGATTCGCGTTGCAGTGATCGCGAAAATCCAGCGCGCCTCCGCGATGCGCGAGCCAGCGCATGATCACTTTATTAGGTGCAATGACTTGCTGGCGATAGATGCCCAGGTTCTGTCGCGTCTTATGGGGACCCCGAGTAATCACTAGCCCCCAGGTGATCAAGGGCCCCGCATCGCCGGGCCAGCATGTCTGAATCGGCAGTCGGCCCAAATCCACATCCGCGCCTTCCCACACGATCGCTTGAGCGGGCGCTCCCGATACTTCCTTGGGGGCCATATGCATCACTTGCTTCCCGATCGGTAGCCAGCGTTCCCAAACGTCCTTGAAGCCCTTGGGAGGTTCGGGCTCCTTGAGAAAGGCGAGCAATTTGCCGATGTCACGCAAAGACTCGACGGTCTCAGCACCCATTCCCAGCGCCACGCGCCTCGGCGTGCCAAAAAGATTAGCGAGCACGGGAATGCGATGGCCCTTAACATTCTCGAAGAGAAGTGCGGGCCCGCCTGCGCGCAATACGCGATCGCAGATTTCAGTCATTTCGAGGTAGGGCGACACTTCTGCAGCGATGCGCTTGAGTTCACCGACGCGCTCAAGTTGGTCTAGAAAATCCCGCAGGTCGTGATACTTCATCCGTTTTGTCCGGCCATTAGATAGTGCGCGGCAAGGCCGGCGAATATTGCCGCGCCCACCCAGTTGTTATGTTTGAACGCCTTGAAACACCCGGCAGCATCTCGGTCACGAATGAGTAGGTAGTGGTACGACATGAGCGCCGCCGCGGTAGCGAGCCCTGCATAGTATGCCCAGCTCATGTGCAAGTGCAGGCCGACGCCAATGAAGATCGCAAGCATGACGCCATAACAGAGCATGACGACGGTCACATCGAAACGCCCGAATGTAATGGCCGAAGTCTTGATGCCGATTTTCAGATCGTCTTCGCGATCCACCATGGCGTATTCGGTGTCGTAAGCGATCGCCCAGAAAATATTCGCCGTCAATAACACCCATGCAAGAGGGGGCACCTGTCCTGTCTGGGCGGCAAAAGCCATTGGGATGCCAAAGCCGAAAGCGATGCCGAGATACGCCTGCGGGATGGAGAAGAACCGTTTGGTATAGGGATAAGTCGCCGCCAAAAATAGGGCTGCAAAAGAAAGCGCGATGGTCAGCATGTTGAGAAAGAGTACGAGCGCGAATGCGCAAATCGCAAGCGCGGCCGCAAGCACCAGGGCTTCTTTACGGGATAATTTTCCGGCCGCCAAAGGGCGATCTTTCGTCCGCTCTACATGAGAGTCAAACCCGGCATCGGCAATATCGTTCAGTACGCATCCTGCGGAGCGCATCAGCACGGTACCCAGCACAAAGATGAGGAGAACCATCCAGATCGGCCTCCCGCTCGAAGAAAGCCATAGTGCCCAGAGCGTGGGCCAGAGAAGCAGAAGAATGCCGATGGGCTTGTCGAGCCGCATCAGTTTTTCGTAAAGGCTGAGCCGATCTTTTAGAGCAGCGACATTCATGGCGCGCTATTGTGCCGTAAAGCGTCGCGCGAAGGCGCAATAGCGCTTCAGAACGTATGGGATGCAGGCTGCGCTACTTTCTCAGCGGTATCTCGCCCGAGATGAGCGCAAGAAAAAAGGCGCCGCAGCGCCTTTTTTTCGAAACCGATGGGATCTTTATTAGATACCGAGCCACTTGGTTAGATCGGCCATCTGTTTCTCGTCGCCGAGGGCATAACCTTTGAATTTCAACCGTTCCAAAATGGCTTGGCCTTCTTTGGTCGTTTCCAGGCCGAGGAACACAGCACGAATCTTCTCTACGTCTTCTGCAGAGACACTCGGCGCGGCGATGATGTGCTTAATCGGCACAGGCTTCGACTCGAATAGAATCTTGCCGCCCTTGCTTTGCCAGTCTTTGACCACTGCGCCGGAAGCCGTGGCGCCGATTTCATAAAACCCGTTCTCGAGCATAAAGGGAATGCCGTCCTGGAAGCGTGTGGTGCCGAGCTTCACTTCCGAAGCGTCCTTGCCTAGGTCACGCAGCGTGGCGCGCACCATCCATGCGGTAATCGAATCCGGATCCGGCATCACCATATTCACGGCCAGCACATCCACCGGTTTGGTAAAAGGCGCGTCGGGCTTCATGAGGAAGCGGGCCTTGTAAGTTTCGAAGCCTTTGGTGATGGCCACTAATTGATATTTTTGGTCGCGAATAGCGCGCAGGCTGTGATGCGCAGGATGAACATAGGCCAGATCGTAGGTTTTCGCTTCGAGGTTCTGGCGCAGCTTGACGTAGTTGTCGACGGGCACGACTTTGACCGGGCGCTTGAGCGCCTTGGAAAGCATTTCCCCGATTTCCTTGTAGCGGTCGCGGGATTCCTGGGGGGTGATACGGTAGGTCACCCCTTCATTGACGGCAAAAATGAATTCGGACTGCTGTGCGGCGACAGGCGCTGCCAGCAGCGTCAGTGCCAGAAATAGGTGGCGAAATTTGATCATCATGGCTCGAAGCCCTCCTGCGAACTGGCGGAAGTATAGGTACGGCGACCCGCCGGACGCAGGGCCTATTTCACGCCGCGTCAGAGCAATATTGGACAAGTGCTGTTTGGCACAGCCTTTTTACAATCCCCGGTCCTTCAGACCTCCTGCGCTGTAGGACGCTCAAGCGCGTAGCCAAAGTGCGCCACCGGCCAACCAACGGCTGACATGGAATTCGGCAACCTGTTGGTTTGAGGCGAGCAGACTTTCGGCCGCCATCTGCGCGCAATCAAGGAGTTCCCCGTCTTGCAGCAGGTCGGCGAAACGAAGTAAAGGCACTCCGCTTTGGCGGGCGCCGAGGTACTCTCCGGGCCCCCTTAAGAGCAAATCTTCTTGGGCGATACGAAAACCATCCGTGTGCTCATAGATGATTTTTAGCCGGGCCCTGGCACTTTCCGATAAAGGCGACTGATACAACAGAATGCAAGCACTTTGTGCCGCTCCTCGACCTACCCGTCCACGCAATTGATGTAACTGAGCAAGCCCAAAGCGCTCGGCATGCTCAATCACCATCAAAGAAGCGTTCGGCACGTCGACGCCGACCTCAATAACGGTGGTGGCGACAAGCACCTGCACGTCCCCAGCTTTGAAAGCCGCCATAGTTGCGGCTTTTTCGGCAACAGGTAGACGGCCATGAACCAGAGCAACTTTCAAATCGCTCAATTCCGCACTGAGCGCCGCATGGGTGTCGATAGCCGTTTGAAGATCGAGCGCTTCGGATTCTTCGATCAGCGGACACACCCAGTACACCTGCGCGCCGTCCCTGCAGGCCTCTCGAACGCCTGCAATGACCTCTGCACGTCGCGTATCGGCGAGCAATTTGGTCAATACCGGCGTCCGCCCCGGCGGCAGCTCGTCGATGACCGAGACATCCAAATCGGCGTAGTAGCTCATGGACAATGTGCGCGGAATCGGTGTCGCGCTCATCATGAGTTGGTGCGGCTGCTCGCCCTTCTGCTGCAAGGCCAAGCGTTGCTTCACGCCGAAGCGATGCTGTTCGTCGACGATGACTAAAGCCAGTTTGGCGAATTCGACTTTTTCCTGAAATAACGCGTGCGTGCCCACGGCGATCTGCATTTCCCCGCTCCGAATCGCCGCTGCGATCTGTTTTCGTTCCGCATTCTTTTTCGAACCGGATAGCCATTCAACGCGCACCCCAAGGGGCGCCAGCCACTCCTCGAATTTGCGAAAGTGTTGGGCCGCAAGTATTTCGGTCGGCGCCATGATCGCTGCTTGATACCCGGCCTCTAAGGCACGTAGCGCCGCGAGCGCCGCAACAATCGTTTTGCCGCTCCCCACGTCGCCCTGCAAAAGACGATTCATCGGGTGCGGCTGGCTCAAGTCCTGTTCTATTTCGCGCCACACGCGCTGTTGCGCCCCCGTAAGCCGAAAGGGAAGCCGCTCGAGCAATTGCGCCGAACGCGTGTCGGGCGCCTTCAACGGAGGCGCTGCCTGCGCACGGCGCGCACGATAATGCATACGCATCGACAATTGTTGTGCGAGCAGTTCGTCGAATTTCATGCGGCGCCACGCTGGATGCGTGCGCTGTTCCAGTGCAACGCCATCCGCATCGGCAGGCGGGGAATGCAGGTACTCCACCGCTTCCTTGAAGGCCATCAGCTGCAACTCATCGCGCATCGTTTGCGGCAAGTTATCGCTTAGATCGCATTCGCTGAGCGCGCGCAAGATGAGTTTGCGCAGGGCGGTCTGCGATAAGCCCGCCGTGGTGGGATAAACCGGCGTTAGGGATTCCGGTAAGGGCTCGCCTTCAGTCACGATGCGATAGCGCGGATGCACCATCTCGCCGCCAAAGAACCCGGGGCGCACTTCCCCGAACAAGCGCACAAGTCTGCCTGCGGCGAGCGCCTTCAGCTGGCTCGGATAAAAATTGAGGAAGCGTATGTACAGCAAGCCGCTATCGTCGGCCAGCTTGCACACCAACTGTCGGCGAGGTCGGTACATGACCTCCGTCGACACGACCTCCGCTTGAATGGCCACCGCCACGCCTGCGCGCGCATCGGCTATACGAGTCAGCGCGGTTTCATCCTCGTAACGCAACGGCAGATGCAACACAAGATCGAATGGCTTGTGCAAACCGAGCTTTGCAAGCTGCTTCTGGAGGGCCGGCGCAAGATCACTGAAAGGCGCCTGTTCGCCGCGGGTGGCTTCGTGATTCAAGCGAGATAGAGAATCGCGTCGGCTTCCACTAGTGCACCTCGGGGCAAAGCCGACACGCCGACTGCGGCACGGCTCGGATAAGGCTGCGGAAAATAGGTCGCCATGATTTCATTCACTTTGGCGAAGTGCGTCAGATCGGTGAGATAGATCGTCACTTTCACTGCTTCGGCCAAAGAACCGTCGGCCGCTTCGGCAACCGCGTGCAAATTGCGGAAGACCCGATGGATCTGCGCTTCAATTCCTTCGACCATTTGCATGCTCGCCGGGTCCAAACCGATCTGGCCCGAAATATAAACGGTGTCTCCGCAGCGGACCGCCTGACTATAAGTGCCGATAGCGCCGGGCGCGCCGGTGGTTGTAATGACTGTTTTGCTCATGACCACTCGCCTTCTCTTTCAGGAGCGAACGCAGGGTCCGCTGTACAGGAATATAATGCCGCATCTCGCAGCGCTGAAGCGATGCGAGGCCAAGCCCGCATCATAATCAATGCAAAGCAGCGGCGCGGGCTTTGCTGTTGTATCGACCCCATGAGCGCTATTCTCGCCAATCTGCTCAAGCTCGTCGGCTCCGCGCGCGACGGCGCACTGCTGCGCTATTCTCTGGGCAATGAGTATCTGAAAGCAAAAGATTACGACAACGCCATACTGCATTTGCGTGAGGCCGTACGATGCGATGCAGATCATTCGGCGTCCTGGAAATTGCTCGGCAAAAGCCTGGCAGAGATCGGACGTCATGAAGAAGCCTTGCAGGCTTACGAAGCAGGCATGGCCGTGGCGGAGAAGCGCGGCGATCAGCAGGCGTTAAAGGAAATGCGTGTGTTCGCCAAGCGGCTCGAAAAGGCAATGGGAACGAAACCTTGATGCTTCCTTCCTGGCGCCGCCTCGTTTTGGGCAAGCCCCTCGACCCGTTCAACGCCGTCTCCAGACAGCATATTGCCCTTGTCGCCCTTTTTGCTTGGGTCGGGCTCGGCGCCGATGGGCTGTCTTCCGCTTGTTATGGGCCCGCTGAAGCTTTTCTTGCGCTCGGCGAACATAAGCACCTGGGCCTCTATCTGGCCGCCCTCACCGCGATCACCGTCTTCATCATCGCGCTGGCCTACAACCAAGTCATCGAACTATTCCCCTCGGGCGGTGGCGGCTACAAAGTCGCCACACGACTGCTCGGCCCGCGCGCCGGGGTGGTCTCCGGCAGCGCACTGATTGTCGACTATGTGCTGACCATCACCATTTCGATTGCTGCCGGGATCGACGCGATCTTTTCGCTCTTGCCGCCGGTCTTCGGAAATTACAAAGTGTTCACCGGACTGTGCGCCATCGCCCTACTGCTGGTGCTCAATCTGCGCGGCATGAAGGAATCGATCCAGGTGCTGCTGCCGATTTTTCTCGGTTTTATCGTCACCCATGTCTGGCTCATTGTTTACGGCATCATCGATCACGCCGAACGCATGCCCGAGCTGATTCCTCAGACGATTGCCGAGACCCAGGGTTTGGCAGGTGAATTCGGCTGGCTCTTCGTCGTCGCCTTTTTCCTCAAAGCCTATTCCCTCGGGGGCGGTACCTATACCGGTATCGAAGCGGTCTCGAACAATGTGCAATCTCTCGCCGAGCCGCGCGTGAAAACAGGCAAGTGGACGATGTTTTATATGGCGTTATCGCTCGCCTTCATGGCGGGCGGCATCATTGTTTTATATCTGCTATGGGATGCGAGCGAAGTACCTGGAAAAACACTTAATGCCGTAACCTTCGGGTCCATCATCGATTCCTTCGCATGGAAAAGCGAAGCGGCAAAACACGCTTTGCTGATCGCTGTGTTGGCTTTTGAAGGGGGCTTGCTTTTCGTCGCTGCGAACACCGGCTATCTCGGCGGCCCGGCGGTGTTGGCCAATATGGCGGCCGACTCCTGGATGCCGCATCAATTCCGCCATCTTTCCAATCGACTCGTGACGCAAAACGGCGTCATTCTCATGGGCATCGCCGCAGCGGCAATTCTGCTCATGACGGCCGGCGATGTGTCGATGCTCGTCGTGCTCTATAGCATCAACGTATTTCTTACGTTTTCGCTGTCGCTCGCCGGCTTATCGCGATTCTGGTGGAGTAACCGCGGCGATCTCCGTTGGAAACGGCGTCTTGCGCTGTCATTGACAGGCCTGTTTGTCTGCGCCGGTATTCTGGCCGTGACGACCATCGAAAAGTTCATGCAAGGCGGTTGGGTGACGCTGGTCATCACCGGTCTGGTCGTCAGCTTGTGCGTGGCGATACGGATGCATTACAACGGCACGCGCGCGCAATTGCGCAAAGCGGACGAGCTGTTTGCCGAACAAAACTTCGGCAGCATTGCGAACGCACCCGCGCTCGATCCGGATGCGCCCACCGCGGCCTTTATGGTCGGGTCCAGCCGTGGGGGAGCGATGCACGCGGTGCTATGGGTACACCGGCTCTGGCCGGGGCACTACAAAAATATGCTTTTTCTCAGCGCTCGCGAAGTGGATGCGCGTAGTTATGGCGGTGAAGAGACTTTACAAGCGCTGAAGTCTCGGACGGCACAAGACTTGTGCTACTACGTCAATCTGAGCAAGAGCCATGGCATCGCATCGAAGTACTACGAAGCCTACGGCACCGACGCCGCCGCCGAGATGATGAAACTGTGCAAGCAGGTACGCGAGGAGTTTTCCAACGTGGTGTTCTTCACGTCCAAGCTCGTGTTCGAACGGGAGCCTTGGTATATCCGCCTACTGCACAACCAAGTGGCTTACGAAATGCAACGGCGCCTGCAGCTGGAAGGTATGCAGATGGTGATCCTGCCTATGAAGGTCTAGACCGACTCCGCGTTACAGGACTGCCGTGAATTACTTCATAGCCGGGCGCGGCTGCTACCGAGATACTCACGGCTACTGTTTGGGAATCGATATGAAACAAGCCAGCGACAACTTGCAAACTCGGGCCGAACCGATGGAGGATTTGTCGGAAACGAAGAACGCGAAAAAATCCCCTTCCCCGCGATCGACCCGCCCCAATGAAGGCCCGGCGACGCAATGGCCCGGACCGCTCGATGCACCCTTAAGCTTTTCCGAACGCTGATTCTTTCGCGTTCTAAAAAAAGGCCTCGCTGTCTTAAAACGGCGAGGCCTTTCTGTTTTTACATCGGCAGTGTTTTGTATTCGAAGCTGTCCAAAATGCTCTCGCTCGGCATGTCCGACGCGCCCGCCGGCGGATCAATTTGCTGCATGCCGCCACCGGGTTTAGTCCTTACACCGCCCATCGAAGGCCGGTCGATGTCCTGCATCCCGCCGCCGGGCTTCGGTTTGTAGTCCCACTTGAATTCCGGCGCTTTGTCGCTGTACTTCACTTTGCCATCGAGCGAATAAGTCGGGTAAAGATCCATGGTGGTGGTGGTCACCGGATCCTTCCACGGCTGTGCCAGATGCAAAACCATGCGCTCCGGTGCCGGTTGATCGGGGTACAGATACTTTCCTGTCCATTCATACACCGCACCTGCCGACCTCGGCGCGCCGACCGGTCGCTGCGCACCCATTGACCCCCATGCGGTCTTGGGAATGTCTTCGGCGGTCATGACATTGCTGCCGTCCAGCAGATTCACGCCGCTGCCCCAGTCCATCCAGCCGGTGTCCTGGGTTTTGACCCAAGGCCCGCCGTCGGTGCTTTTCCACACCTGAATGCGCAACTTCGACCACCACGCTTCCCAGATGCCATAGGGCTCCCAGCCGATCGGCTCTTGCGCTTCGACTTTGCAGGGTGGATATTCAGCTGTCACATAACCCGTTACCTTTATATCGCCGGGCTTGATCGAATCGGGTTTGACCATATCCTCCGGGTCGTAGCTCAAACCGCGCGGTATTTGCGGTACCAGTCGCTGACGATACATCTGATGAATCACCGGCTCGCCTTCCTTCGCGTCCTCGATATTGACACTGGTGAGCAAGCGGCCGTCCTTGATGATTGAACCGACAGCGACCTTCGTCCCTGTCGCCGGATCGGTGAATATTTGTTTGTCTTTTACCGGATCGTTTTTCAGTTCCGGACCGCTGCCACCTGAGCCTCCCCCAGTACCGATACCGCTCCCGCCCATCATGCTGCCGAGCGCGCTGCCGAGGAGCCCTGACGCGACGGAACTCGCGGTACTTTCCGGACCGAACTTTTCTTTCGGACCGATGGTGATCGCTTTGCTCGCCGGCATCACGCAGCTGATCGATACGGGTTTGTTGCATTTCTCTTCAATGCATTCGCGCAATAAGGCGAGCAGGTCCGCGGCCAACTTCAAATGTTTCGCCTTCAGCTTCTGCGCATAATCGAGTTCGTGCGCGAGGGCGGCGCGTGCGGCTTCCAACTCCTTAAGTCTTGCCTCCTCACTGGCAATATCCGCTTTGACCTTGGCCGCCGCACGCGAAGGCCGCGTGCGCTGTTCAATCACATTACCGTTCGCATCGCGCACAGTGATCTTCACGCTGCCGTCGGCTTGCGTCCAAGCCTCGGTGGTATTGCCCGTGTCAGGATCGTAAGCGCTGCCGCCCGTGCCCTGCTGGCGTCCAAGCTCGCGCGTTAGCTGTGCGATTTTCGCTTTCGCTTCATCCTGCTTGGCTTGGTTCTCCCGCAATTGGCGGTCGAATTCATCAATCGTCGTTTGGGCATTTGCCGCCGCCTGCTGCTCTCGCAACAGGTGCTGTCTGATCGGTTCGCATTCGGGGCATGGATTTTCAACCGTCCATGTTTGGGCCTTTGGCGGACTCGGCGCGGGTTTCGGCTGTGGAGCCGAAGTCTGTGGCTGGCTGTACGGTTGTGTGGCGGTACGCGGAGGCTGCGTAGGCGCCGGAGCGGGCGTGCTCATCGGATCGCGGATCACGCCAATCAAAGCGCCGTCGAGACTGAGATAGGACTTGGGTTCTTTGCGCCCATCGCAGCACTCCGCCTCTACGACAAATTTAGAGGGTGCCCCAATCCGATAATTCATCGCGCCACCAATCGCCACGACGCCATTCACGGGAACCGAAAAGCTCAAGGTCGCTCTTTTGAGCGAGCCGGTCCCCGCTGTACACGGGCAGACCATGGTCACCAAGACACGAACGACCCCTGCATTGCCCGCAGTGCCGCCGCCCTTGACGCCCTTTGTCCACATGGCGGTGAAGTTGACGTTGCAGTTGTTGCCCGTAATTCCGCCTGCCGATACGTCGCGCGTGAAGTATTCGTTTGCGGTGGTCGATCCGGCGACACTAACGCCGCTGCTCAGTGTGCGAGGGATCGCAAGGCGTGCCTCGGCCATAACGCCCTCCGAACATCGCGGGCCATTTTGCGTCGCGCCGGAGTTGCTCAAGACGTCGCGGATCTGTGTGAGCAGACCAAGGAACTCGCTAGACGGTTGGGTAGTTTCGGTGAAGATGGCACTTAGATCGGCGTGCGCCGAACCAAGTGAAAAGAAGCAGATAACTAGAACCGCCAGTCTGGCGGCCAGCGCGCGACAAGCTTTCATGATCCCCCCTTGCGGCCGCTGTAGGTTTAATCATGCGGCCGTGGCCATTATAGACACGGCCGCTAAAACAAGAGGGGAATTACTTAGACGGACATGGAGCCCATCCAGAGTGCGCGCTCGGTGTCGTCTTGCTCGAAGGCGACCCAGACCCGCTCGCCCACGGCGGGAGCCGAATAGTGACGACCCGCCACGAATGGCAACGCCCAAATGCTTTTTTCGCCCAGCACTGTGGGTACTTGGACTTTCAGACGCAATTCGCCGTGGGGATCGTTTGCGTCGATAACGACGCCCTGATGTAAATCGGACACTCTGCCACTCCATTTCGTTGTTCAAATTGAATGGAGCGCAGTGTCCAAGACCTGCGCAAAGCAAGCGATGAAATTTTCACGAGGACTCGTCGGAATTAACAATCTGACCCAAGCGATTGCACAATCTGTCGCGTCGTGTTTTGTAAAACTTATCGACAGTCAATCTTTTCGCGCACGCTTTCTTTTCGGTGCGGACTTTTGTGCTTGTTCGTAGGCAGCGCGCGCGGTAGCAAGTCTGTGCAAGGTGATATTGCGGACTTCCGCTTTTGCCATTTCGATATGCGATCGCATCATTAACGCCACCGCATCGACCTTTCGCCGCAGGATAGCGCGCAACATCTGCGCGTGTTCGGTATAAGCGTCATCCGCACGCTCGGGCAACGCAAAACGCAGACGCCGAACAATGCGGATTCGTTGCGAGACATCCGCATAAACACGCGTCAGTTCATCGTTGCCTAGCGCCTGCACGAGGGCCTCGTGGAAACGTTCGTCCATTTCGCCCAGCACGCGCCCGTCCGTGACTCGTTGAGCAACTGGCACCAGCCAAGTGTCTTTCAATTCCGTAAGGGGCGGCATTGGATCGATCTCGCACAATTTCTTTACTACCGCTAATTCGAGCACCAATCGCAGATCGTATAAGTTTTCGAAGTAAGCGAAATCGAAGGGGCGCACTGTCCATCCGCTTTTGGACAGCACTTCGATATAGCCTTCATGGCCCAGGCGGTAAAGCGCCTCACGCACGGGCGTTCGCGAAACGCCTACTCGTGCGGAAATCTCATTCTCGGAAAATCTTTGCCCCGGCATCAGGCGAAAATCGAAGATGGCGTTTTTGACTTCGTTATACGCACGCTCGCTCAAGCTTCCGCTTTTTTGTAGCATTTCTTCCTCAGCGCACCGTCACGGTGCTCCACGCACTAGGGAAGCGCGCAAGCTTTTTCAAATGTACTCACGCGCAGACGTCGACCATATCAAAAACAAGGGTTTGTCCCGCGCTAGGAGTCCTTGTTTCGGGTGGTCCCTGCGACTGATCCATTTTGCGTGCCAGCTTGCATTCAAGCGCAGATGCGGTTTTGTTTATCTGCTACGCCGCTGCAGAAGGGTTTCCACTTGCAGAAAAATCGCGCTTGCACGCGGCAGCGCGGCGAGCCAGCCGAGCAACACGCCCGTCGTGTTCGCCAGCATGTCCAGCGGATCGAAACTGCGATAACCGAGCTGGAGTTGCAGCGCTTCGAGCGCGATGCCCATCAATGAAAAGCCTATGGCGCAGCGCAACCTGCCATTCAAGCCGCGCTCGAGTTGCGCAAACCAGAACATCAAGCTGCCGTAGGCCAGAAAATGACCCAGCTTGTCGCCTTCACGCATATCGATATGCGGCGCCTCCGGCACAACGGAAAGCACAATGATGGTCAGCATGAGTAAATAGCCGCCTGCCCGCCACCAACGCATATAGCGAAGCGCGATCACCGCCGAGGTTGTGGTCATGTTCCTAGTTTGAGATAGAGGGTGGAGGCGGCACTGGGCAGCGAGCAAACAATGCTATGGGCATCAGATACTATGGCCTCAGTGCGCCCAGCATTTCATGAACGTCATAAGTCATAACGGCGAGGTAGGCTGCCAAACCGATATACAAGGCGCCATAGCTCCAGCGGTGCTCGACACTCACAGCAAAATAGTTTTGGTTTTCCGGCGTCGCGTCCTTCCGCGATTTGATCGCATGCCAGACATGCGGTGCCGCGAGCAGTGCCATCAAGATCAGCATCGGGCTGGGCCGATACAAAAACAGCAAGCCCAAAACGGGTACGCCCAGCATCCAAAGACGCGGCGAAAGCACTTGGGTAATGCGTCCGCCATCGAAAGGTAGCAATGGAATCAGATTGAACAGGTTGATAAAGAACCCGGCATAAGACAAGGCCAGCAACAAATCGCTGTTGTAGTTTCGCGCAAGGAAATAGCAGAGCAGCGCAGCGGCAGTTCCCGCCAGCGGACCCGCGATACCGACATAGGCTTCCATCTCCGCATCGCGCGGCATGTCCTTCAGCTCCACCCAGGCGCCGAGAAAAGGAATAAAGGTCGGGGCGCCAACGTTTAGACCGCGCCTGCGTGCGGCGATGTAGTGCCCCATTTCATGTACGAGAATCAACAATACAAAACCGACGGCGTACCACCAGCCGAACACGAAGGCGTAAGCCACCACAGAGATAAGCATGGTGCCGCCCGTCAGGGCGACTTTGCCAAGTTTGCCGGCCGCAAAAAGAGCAGTGAGAATTTTAAGCATGAAGCGAGCGTGGTGTGGTGACGAGCAGTGATGCGTGACTTCGTATGCCACTGCTCCAACGGTTAGGACTGGTCTTTATTTCGTTTGAAATATTTAAACAAGCCTGCGCCTCCGGCGATGGCCGCAAGGCCGATCACTTTGGCAAACTTGGCGAAAAAAGCCGCAATAAGCGCGAACATGCCCAGCTTCTTCGCCGCCACCCCTGCGACCAACGCGGCCAGTCCATACTCCGCGACCCGGTCCGTCGATTCGTTGAAATCCGCATAGCGTTTGCCTTGGTCGAAGTGCAATGCGCCCAGGAGTTCTTCCGCGACCGCCTTGTCCTTACTTATGGCGCCGAGGTCGGTGACCAAATTCAAACTGATATAACCTTCGCGCCCCAATGCATAAGTATTGTAATTGACGCCCTGTGGTGCATCCGGCGGTGCGCCAATGTCGCGGCTCGCGAGCGACCAACGCAAGCGATGGGTTTGGGCGTCATAACTGGGCGTCTGGGCCCAACCGACAATCTCCATTTCCGGAATGCCGCGACGCGCACGTTCTTTGTTCGCTTCCAGCGTGCCCTCGCGTAAACCGCTCAACAACTCGTCCGCGTCCCACTCCTTCGCGTCGTCATCGCGGATGTAACCAGAGGCTTCGTAACTCAACACCACGAACCACTCGTCGTCTCCTGCGGGAACGACCATCCCAAGAAGATCGGGACCGGTTCGATTGCCCCAGGCCGTCATCAGCGCTCCAGCTTCTTTTTGCGGAATGAAGACATAACCTGGCGGTAGTTTCAGTACCGCTTGGCCGGTCAGCGGTATTTCTGCAGGTCCGTCTTGTGCCACGGCACGCGCCGCTTCAACGGCCAAGCGGACTTCCTTGGCGAAGGGGTCTTCCTGCACCTCCTCTTGGGCGGAAGCAAGGAATGACATGCAGGCGAGCAGCAGCGCTGCGCCATAAAACGATATTTTCATGAAGCCCCTCCCCAGGGTATGCGAGCGATCGATAGCCGCGCCGATTGTGCCATGCATTTGGCATGTCCTCTTTGCCGAAAGTCGTGTTAGCTCGCGACCCGGCACAGTGGCTGCATAAGGCAGTCTGCACCTAGCGACACACGCAACTTATTCAGACAAAGGGAGAAAAATTATGGGCGCTGCAAAATTACTAGGGATCGTTCTGGTTATCGCCGGCATTTTGGGCTTGGTTTATGGCGGCTTCAGCTTCACACGCGAAACGCACGACGCGAAGCTTGGACCACTCGAACTGTCGGTAAAAGAAAAGGAGCAGGTGAATATTCCGCTATGGGCCGGTATCGGCGCGATCGTTGTGGGAGCAGCCTTGCTTGTCGTCCCGCGCAGAGCCTGAGTCCAGCCTCATGGTGGGGGGCAAATCGTGGGCAAGCATGTCGCGCGAGTCCTGCTTTCCGCAATAGTCTGTTTTGTATTGGTCGAAACGGCGTTGCAGTGGCGTTCGCACGTCCGCTACGGGCAAAGCGTATTTAATGCGATCAAAAAAGAGAGCTTGTATGTGACTGATCGGCGCACCGGCTTGAAGACGCTAAGGCCCCATAGCGGCTTCGCCGGAAGCCAAGCAGTCATCCAGACGAATAGTCTTGGACTGCGCAGTGCGGAGATCTCGCCCGTGCGTCGCAAGGGCGATTTGCGCATTGCAGTGGTTGGCGCATCAACCGTCATGGGCGCCTATGCGGCATCCAATGACGATACCTTTGCCGCCATTCTCCAACGCGAGTTGCGCGCGCTTTATCCCGAGCGGCAGATCGACGTCATCAATGCCGGCATCGCCGGCTACACGCTGCTTGACCAAGCGCTCATGTTGAAGCATCGCGTCGCCGCGCTGCAACCGGACTTCGTCATCGTCTATCCGGGTTTCAACGATTTCGGGCGCTACTGCAGCAAACAAAACAGAACCGCGACGCCTGCGAAGCTCCAGGGCTTGCCTTTAGTCGAACTTCCGTCGTGGTTGCTGAGCTTGGAGCTGATTACCAAGAACACCGTCTTCCTGCGCACGACGCCGAAAGCGGCGGAGAGCACGGTCGATCCGCGCAACCTCAATCTGAACGAATATCGCGACCGCCTCGAAACACTGACCCACACCGCCGAAGAACTAGGCTTAAAGTTGATCATGGCGACGAACGCGAGAGCTTACCGTCCGGATCAGCCGCTCAAGGAACAATACGCGCTGTCGGAAACGGCGCGCTACTACAACCCCTGCTTCGACATTGCCGGGCTGCATGCGTTGTACGACCTCCACAACGAGATCATCCGCGAGCATGCGGCGGCCCGCGACATACCCTTGATCCCGCTTGACGAGATGGTCCCGGGTGGAAAAAAGAATTTCGCGGATGCCTCGCATTTTTCGCCGGAGGGGGAAAAGCTCGTAGCGCAACAAATCCGCAATTACCTCGTCGACGCCTACTTCAAAGACTGAAACGCCATGTCGTTCCAGTCTCTGCATTTCTTCGTTTTTTTCGCCGCGGTGTTTTTTCTCAACCGCCTGCTTCTATCGCGGCTGCCGGCGCGAAAGAACATGCTGCTCGCGGCGAGCTATTATTTTTATATGTGCTGGGACTGGCGCTTTGCCGGGCTCTTACTCTTCAGCACCGCCGTGAATTTCTGCTGCGGGGCGATGATTGCGCGGTCGAAAAGCGAAGGCGCGCGCAAATGGTGGGTCAGCTGCGCGCTCGTGCTCTCGCTCGGTCTGCTCGCCTACTTCAAATATCTCAATTTCTTCATCGATAGCGCAGCAGATTTGCTCAGAGGATTCGGGCTCAACGCAGATATGGGGCTCTTGCAAATCGCCTTGCCTGTGGGGATTTCTTTTTACACTTTCCAAAGTCTCTCCTACACGCTCGACATTTACCGCCGACAGGAAAGCCCGACAACCAGTTTTCGGGACTACGCGCTTTTTGTGGCCTTCTTTCCCACGCTACTCGCCGGCCCGATCACGCGGGCGAAACAGTTCCTTCCCCAGCTTGAATCTCCGCTGCCGGATGGCGACCAACGCATCGAAGAAGGTATGGCGCTCATTCTGCGGGGCTTCATTAAGAAAATCGCCTTTGCGGACGTCCTCGCGATGCATCTAGTCAATCCCGCCTTCTCCGACCCGTATTCGCTTTCGCCGCTTTTTCTGCTCGTCGCCGTCTATGCCTATAGTTTCCAGATCTACATGGATTTCTCGGCCTATACCGATATCGCTCGCGGCTCCGCCAAAATGCTGGGCTTCGAGTTAATGGAAAACTTCGACCGCCCATACCAGGCCGTCAGCGTTTCCAACTTCTGGCAACGTTGGCACATCTCCATGTCGAGTTTCTTCCGCGACTATCTTTATTTCAGTCTGGGCGGTTCCAAGCGCGGCAACGCCTATTGGAACCTGCTGATCACCTTCGTCGCGATCGGACTGTGGCATGGCGCGGGCTGGAACTTCGTTCTATACGGGCTGATTCACGGCAGTGTTGTTGCAATCGAACGCTCACAGCGCGAACGACGGAAGCGCAAGGGTCTGCCCGGAGTGCCTGAGGTATCGGGTGTCCGATGGGTGTTGAGCGTATTGATCACCTTGCAGATCATTGCCTTTTCGCGAATCCTTTTTAGAGCGTCAGACATCGATAAAGCCTGGGAATACGTAGACGCGATGTTGAGCACCGCCGGGACGGAGCACGCGCCGTTCACCGCCGTGGGCCTTACAGCACTAACACTCGCGGTATTGCTGCACTATGTGCCCAAGCGGCTGAGCTGGAGGCCGTTCGAAGCATTCAACGCGATGCCGGCCGCTATCAAAGGGGGGGCGATTTGCGCGACCGCATTTATATTGCTGGCACTGTCCTCAGGATCCGCGCCTTTCGTGTACTTCCAATTCTGAGGAAGCGAAACGCTGGCTAGAAGTCCCGGGCTGAACACTGTGTTTACAGGGTTAATAGCGCAGAGCATCTCAAGGGTGGAGGGCGTACACCCGTAAATGAGTGATTGGTGTATAGGCCGTAATACAGGCGAAACACATGGATGGTGAAATCGCGGTTTCACCGAAGTTATCCGTGGAGTCCCCATGCCCGCTGAGATCGACGAAAATCCTCTCAATCAGTACCTCTCACAACTGCGCGAAAATATCAGGACTTATCGAGAGCGAAGCGGAGACACGGAAGTTCTACAGCACTACAAAGCGGAGTATCGCGCGCTCGTGTTGGCGCTCGGCGAGTTGCGGGCGAACGATGTGCTCAATTTCTTTGAGATGCCAGAAGAGCCCATGGGCGCAGCTTTGCTGGGCCCAACCCAATACGAGAAGGCTCTTGGCGCGGACGAAGCGTTAAAAAGCAAACGGCCCGCATCGCTGCGAGCCGCATGAATTCTGGTAGGGCGTGCGGGATTCGAACCTGCGACCAACGGATTAAAAGTCCGCTGCTCTACCAACTGAGCTAACGCCCCAGACAAGAGGCGGGATTCTACGGAATCGGGTTAAAACGGTCAATGTTACGCAGCGAATGAGCTTGTTCAACGCGCTGATTTCTTTTGGATTCGCTCGCTTCATTGCCAATATTGAGTTGGATCAATAACACCCGCTGTGTTGAAGCCTTCTTTACGCAATCGGCAAGAATCGCAGCTCCCGCAGGCACGGCCCTGCGCATCTGCTTGGTAACACGAGACTGTCAGCCCATAGTCCACGCCTAGTTCAGTGCCCTTAAGAATGATCTCCGCTTTGCTCAGCGCAATGATGGGCGTGTGAATGTGAAGCGCCGCTCCCTCGACTGCTGCTTTAGTGGCGAGGTTTGCCATCGTTTCAAAAGAACGCACGTACTCCGGCCGGCAATCCGGGTAGCCGGAGTAATCCACCGCGTTCGCGCCGAAAAAGATGTCGCGTGCTTCCAGAACTTCGGCCCAGGCGAGTGCAAGCGACAACATGATGGTGTTGCGCGCCGGTACATAGGTAATAGGAATGGTGTCCGGCTGCACGCCGCTTATAGGAACGGCGATGGACGCGTCGGTCAACGCCGAGCCTCCAAAGACAGACAAATCAAGCGTAACCACTTTGTGCGAAGCAGCGCCCTGCGCTTGTGCGACGCGCTCGGCAGCAGCGAGCTCCGCGCGATGCCGTTGTCGATAATCGACCGATAGGGTATGCGCAAGAAAGCCCTGCTGTTTTGCGATCGCGAGAACCGTTGCGGAATCGAGGCCGCCGGAAAGCAAAACGACGGCCGGGGCTTGAGCCATAAAATGCTTAGCGTTTGGCTAGGCGCTGCTTGGCTTGGTCGGCTGCCGGGGTGCCGGGATATTTCGCGACGAGATTCTGCAATGTTTTCTTCGCTGCCGCCGCGTTGCCCATTTCGGATTGGCTGCTGGCGATGTTTAGCATCGCATCAGGCGCTTTTGCGCTGTCCGGCCAAGTCGCAACCACTTTCTCCTGCGCCGCAATCGAAGCCTTGTAATCGCGCAACGCGTAATAGGCATTGCCGATCCAGTATTGTGCCGAAGGCGCGAGCGCGCTTTGGGGATAAGTGCTTAGAAAAGATTGCAGTGTCTGCACCGCCGCGCCGTAGTTGTTGGCCTTGAACTGAGCAAGGCCCGCCTCATAGGCCTGTTGCTCCGTTGCAGCGCTTTGCGCAGCGTTTTGTTTCTCCGTTTCGACTTGCTCGAACTTGCGCAACCGCGTGTCCAGATCCACGTACAGATCCTTCTGGCGCTTGTCGAGTTGATCCACGCGGTTGGTCAGCACTTCGACCTGACCACGCAAGTTGGCGATCTCTTGCTTGAGCAGATCAATCTGATCGGCGAGATTGACCAAGCCCCGCCCTTGCGCCTCGGCGCGCTGAAGAGCCTGCTCCTGCGCATCGAGACGTGCGCGCAGCTCGGCGACCCCCTTGCGGGCGTAGTCGTCCTCGAACAGCGCATGCGCCGCGCCGCTCACAATAAGCAAGAGGGCGCCAACCGCCGCAGCGATAGGCGCCTGAGTGTTCTTGTTTTTCATAACGCCTCCCCGGCGCGCGTCCTGCAAGCGATTAATAAACGAGATCGCCGCGGCGGTTTTCACCGTAGCAGGCTTCGGTTGCCGAGGTGCACCGTGGTTTCTCTTCACCCAAGCTCACCGATTCGATTTGTCCAGACCTTGCGCCCAACAGCGTCATGCGGCTTTTGATCGCGTCGGCCCGACGCTGACCCAGCGCCAGATTGTATTCGCGGCTGCCCCGATCGTCGGCGTTACCTTGAATCAGCACTTTCTGATTCGGGTTGTCGCGCAGGAACTGCGCGTGGTTTTCGACCACGGGCATGTACTCGGATTTGATCGCATCGCTGTTGTAGTCGAAGAAAACGCTGCGGGCTTGCAGCCGCTGATAAAGCGGATGCTTCGGATCGGTGAGCGGGTTGCCGCGCATCGTGCCGGTGTCGATGCCGCTTTGGGTGCCGCCGGAACCGGTCGTGCTATCCGTAATGGGCGCGCCGGTCTGTCCTTCAGGGTCGCTTGCGCAAGCAGTCAGCAGTGCGGTCAGCGAAAGAGCGATCAAGGTTTTCTTCATTTTCTGGATCTCCATTGGCATGAAATTACGTAAATGATTGGCGGTTAGTTGGCCGGGAAAGGCCCCCAGTTCGGTTCGCGCACATCGCCGGCCGGAACGGAAAGGCGATACTTGCTACGTCCATCGATAGACGTAGCAGCCAAAATGCCGCGCCCACCCGATTCTGTTGCATACAGGATCATTTTGCCGTTCGGTGCAAAGCTCGGCGACTCATCATGTGCCGTATCAGTGAGCACTTGTACCTGTCCTGTGCCTAATTCGAGCAAAGCGACCTGAAAACGCCCCGAATCGCGGGCCACATAGGTCAGCCATTTGCCGTCGGGACTGATATCGGGGCTAACGTTATAGGAACCGGACTGCGTGACGCGTTGCGCCGGACCCCCGGAGGCGGGCATGCGGTAAATCTGCGGTCCGCCGCCCCGATCCGAGGTGAAGTAAATCGACTGACCATCGGGCGAAAAAACCGGTTCCGTGTCGATTGCGGAGGAGCTCGCAAGGCGGCGCACACCCGACCCGTCGGCGTTCACCATATACAACTGCGTACCGCCCTCTTTCGACAATGCAACAGCCAGCCTCTGTCCGTCGGGGGACCACGCCGGCGCGCTATTGGAACCGGTGAAGTTCGCCACTGCTCGGCGCCCATTGTTTTCCAGGTTGTGCACGTACACCACGGGCTTCTTGCTATCGAAAGCCACGTAGGCGATCGATTTGCCATTGGGGGCCCACGTCGGCGAGATAATCGGTTCGGGCGAATTGCTGAGAACCTGCCGGTTTTCGCCATCCGAATCCGCGACGATCAACTGGAAGTTGCGGCCGGTCTTGGTAACGAAGGCAATGCGCGTGCTGAAGACGCCGCGTTCGCCGGTAAATTTCTCGTAGATGTAATCGGCGGCGCGGTGAGCGACTGCACGCAATTGCGCCGGCGCTACTGCCGGAAAGTCGCGACCGTCTAGCCATTGCTGGCGCGGAACGTCATAAAGATGAAAGCGGGTCGCATATCGCCCGCCGCCGGCGGAATTCACGCTGCCGAGGACCAGTGCATCGGCGCCGCGCGCTTTCCAGGACATATAGTCGGGCGTGTTCGCCTCGGACAGCGAAGGATTTTGCGGCGGCACGTACAAGTTATTGAATCGCCCGCTACGCGCCAAGTCGGCTTCGATGATGTCCGTGAGCGTCGGTTGGGACGCCTCTTCGCCTGCAAAAGGCGCGATGGCAATGGGAATCTGATTGCTGCCGGTACCAACGATCTCGATTGTCACTTGCGCTGAGACGGCGCTGGAAGCGCCAATTGCCGCAAGGATCAAAAAACGAAGCAGGGTTCTCGCCATAAAGTAGTCGTATCCGGATAAGCGCGTGATTATAGCCAGTGCAACAAAGCGGCCCGCGTTCTTTTCATAGCGCAGCTGTCTGTTAATAGCGACGGCAAATTCACTCGTAGAGTTTGAATCTCAGCTTTAGTTCGCGCGGCACGGGCGCACCGTTTTCCGGTTTGGGAAGCGGCGATGCGCTTTTGATCGCTCTTTCCAAGGCTTCGTCATAGAGCTTCACGCCGCTTGACTTCACCACACGCACACTCATCACTTCACCCGTCGGCATTTGTTGTACCTCGACCTCTGCGGTTGGATTGCCGGTGATATCCGGACTGGCCACATAGTTGATCTTAGGTCGGATCGCAGCGCGCACGCGGTCCTGATAAGCCGCAGTGAGCACCCTTGGATCCCCGCTCGTGGTCGGTCCTTTGATCGGGGCACTAGGGGCTGTCGGCGCCGGCACCTCGTTTAATTGAGCAAGCAAACGCTTGCGCTCAGCCTCAGCCATTTCACGACGCAGCTTGTCCGCCTCTTGTTTTTTCTTTTCCGCTTCGGCTTTCGCCTCTGCTTCCCGCTTCTTGCGTTCCTTCTCTTGTTCGAGCGCGATGTCCGGTTTGGGCGCTTCCACTTTCGGCAACGGTTTAGGCGGCTCAACTTTCACCACGGGCTTCGGCGTGGGTGGCTCGACTTTGACGACCGGCTTGGGCGGCTCTGGTTGGGGCGGTTGTACGAGTGGCGCTGGTTGGGGCGCCGGCTGCACATTAGGAATCTGACTCCACAGTTCAGCCATCACCGGCGCCGGTGTCTGAGTATTCCAGTTCACGCCGAAAAACAGAAAAGCGAAGAGAAGCAGATGGACGGCGACGGCCAGCAACAGCGCAGCATTGCCGCCGGGTTCGCGCGGCGGTCCAGCCTGCAGCGGCCCAAGAGCGAGGGTGCTCATCTTAAATCGATCAAGCGGCAGGCTTGACCATCAGCCCGACGCGCTTCACTTGTTGTTTTTGCAATTCGTCCATCACCTTCATGACGGTCTCGTAACGCACATCCTTGTCGGCGGATATAACGACCGCCCGGTCCGGTGCGTTGACTTGCTTGTCTTTCACCGCTTGGACCAATGCCCGCATTTCGACAGGACGCTCGGTGGTCTTACCTGCGCCGCGATCGCGTAACAGCATGGAGGAATCCGCCTTGATCACGACTTCGAGCGGAGGATCCGTCGGGGGCATCGACGACTTGCCGACGGAAGGCAGATCGACAATCGTTGGGTTGAGCAACGGCGCGGTGACCATGAAGATGACCAGGAGTACGAGCATCACGTCGATATAAGGCACGACGTTGATCTGACTCATGACTTTGCGTTGGCGCGAGCGGCTCATTTGTTATGCGCCTGTCGCTGAAGAATATTGGAAAACTCTTCCATGAAACTTTCGAAATGGATCGCTAAGCGATCGATGTCGTGCGAATAACGGTTATAGGCCACGACGGCGGGAATGGCGGCGAAGAGACCGATGGCCGTTGCGACGAGCGCCTCGGCAATGCCCGGCGCCACGGCCGATAAGGTCGCCGAAGCCACATTGGACAGGCCGCGGAACGAATGCATGATGCCCCACACCGTGCCGAGCAAACCCACATATGGACTGACCGAGCCGACCGATGCGAGAAAAGCCAAATGCGATTCAAGGTAGTCGATCTCGCGTTGATAGGTCGCCCGCATGGCGCGGCGCGCGCTATCCACCAGGTCGCTGGTTTCGACGTTCTGCGCTTTCAATTTGACGAAGTCACGAAAGCCCGCTTCGAAAATACGCTCAAGCGCACCGGTCTTGTGTCGGGCGTTCACTGCGCTTTGATAGAGCGCATTGAGATCGGGGCGGCTCCAGAAGGCTTTTTCGAAATCTTCGGTCTGCTTGCGAGCCTGCCGAATGGCGAACATCTTGCGAAAGATGTGATACCAGGACATCACTGAAACGATCAGCAAGAGCGCCATGACGCCTTTGACGGCCCAACTTGCATGCCAAATGAGGGTGAGAATGGAAAGGTCTTCGCTAACTGTCATGGCTCGCTTTTCGTCTTTTTAATTCGTCGCCGCAGCGCGCTGGGAAGCCAGCGCCCGCTCGCGCAATGTCGCCGGCAACGATGCGGGCTTCAGGCTACGCGGGTTCACACAAGCGATATGGACCTTGGCCCGCACCAAAGTTTCATCGCCACGCAAAATTTGTTGGTCGAAAATCAGCCGGGCGCGGCCGACGTCGTCCAATGATGCCGTAATCCTCAAGCTGTCATGCAAGAGCGCCGGCTTGAGAAAGTCTAACTTGAGCGTATACACGACGAACAGCGCTTCGCCGCTTTGCCTCAATTCGGCCACACTGTAACCGAGGGATTGCAGAAACTCCGTACGCGATGCTTCCATAAAGTGGAGGTAGTTGCCGTGGAAGACAACGCCACCCGCATCCGTATCATGAAAGTACACCCGCACCGGCCAGACAAATACCCCGTCACTCGCCATTGAACAGGTCGTCCGATGCCACGGTCTTCGGTGCAACGAGGCCCAAGTGACGGTATGCGCTGGGCGTTGCCACGCGTCCACGCGGCGTGCGCTGCAAGTAGCCCTGCTGAATCAGATAAGGTTCCAGCACGTCTTCGATGGTGTCGCGTTCTTCGCCGATGGCGGCGGCAAGATTGTCGACGCCTACAGGCCCGCCGCTGAATTTCTCGATCACCGCGAGCAGCAATTTCCGGTCCATCACATCCAGACCGAGCACATCCACATCGAGCATCGACAAGGCCGCGTCGGCGACCTTAAGGTCCACCTTGCCCTCCGCCTTGACTTGAGCATAGTCGCGAACGCGGCGAAGTAAACGGTTGGCGATACGAGGCGTACCGCGAGAGCGACGCGCGACTTCCAAGGAGCCGTCCCCGTCGATTTCCATATTCAATAGCTTCGCAGAACGCGTGACGATGCGTTGCACTTCCTCCGGTGTATAGAATTCCAGACGCGCCACGATCCCGAAGCGGTCACGCAAGGGATTGGTCAACATGCCCGCGCGGGTTGTCGCGCCCACCAGCGTGAAGGGTGGTAGATCGAGCTTCACCGACCGCGCGGCCGGACCTTCGCCGATCATGATGTCGATTTGATAGTCCTCCAGCGCGGGGTACAGAATCTCTTCGACCACGGGGGACAACCGATGGATTTCGTCGATGAACAATACATCGTTGGGCTCGAGGTTCGTCAACAACGCGGCAAGATCGCCGGGACGCTCCAACACCGGGCCGGAGGTTTGGCGCAGATTCACGCCCATTTCGCGCGCGATGATGTGTGCAAGCGTTGTCTTGCCTAGGCCAGGCGGCCCGAAAAGGAGCACGTGGTCCAGCGCCTCTTTGCGCGTGCGGGCCGCTTCGATGAAAATCGAGAGCTGGCCCCGTATCTTCTCCTGGCCGACATACTCGTCCAGCTGCTTCGGACGCAGTGCGCGCTCAAGCGCCTCTTCCTGCACATTCGCAGGACCCGGAGCAATCAACCGATCGGTTTCAATCATGGGCAGCGATTATGGCCTGAGCGCCGCTGGATGTCTCAGGCTTTCGAGAGCGATTTCAAGGACTGTCTGATGCCTTCGGAGACCGACAAACCTTCGGGCAACTGCTTGGTCGCGGCCAGCGCCTCGCGTTCGTTGTAACCCAAAGAGAGCAAAGCATGCAGTACATCGCTCGAGGTTGCAGCGGGCCGATTGACCCCCACGGCCATGGTCAGGTCGACACCGAGCTTGTCCTTGAGTTCAAGCATGAGGCGTTCGGCTGTTTTCTTACCGATGCCCGGCACCTTGGTCAAGCGCCCTGCTTCCTGTGTCGCGACTGCTTCGGCCAAGTCCGCCACCGACATGCCGGACAACACCGCCAATGCCGTTCGTGCGCCGATGCCGCTAATTTTAAGCAGCTGCCGGAAGGCCTTGCGCTCGGCTTCGCTCGAGAAGCCGTAGAGCAAATGGGCGTCCTCGCGCACGACAAGATGCGTCAACAAGGTCACGCGTTCGCCATTGGCGGGTAGATTGTAGAAAGTACTCATCGGCACTTCGACGTCATAACCGATCCCGCCGCAATCAACCAAGATCTGCGGCGGATTCTTTTCCAGCAGGACGCCTTGGATACGGCCGATCACAAGAGCGAACTCAGCACGGCAATGGTGAGAGAGAAGAACGCGGTGCCGAAGGCAATGAGCGCAAGCACGCGCGCGCTGCGGATTTTCTGACGCAATACATCGCGTTCCTCCTCGATCGCGACCCGTTGTGTTTCTAGCGCCGCGACTCTTGCCTTTAATTGCGCCACTGTTTGCTCCGCTTCGGTCGCGCCTGTTTCCACCGCCTTCACCGTCTGCTGCAGCTGTTCGGCAAGCCCCTTAATGGATGCCGCATTGTGCTGCACCGCCTGCTGCAATTCGGCGATTTGCTCGGCAGTCAGGTCCGCTGCGCTTTTCGCTTCTTCCTTGCGCTTGGTAAACACCGGCAGCCGATCGGCGACGATATCCGCGACATATGGCAGTCCTGCTTTAAGGAGAGCGAGCCAGGCGCTCATGCCCGTCTCCGCAGCGACGTCACCGAAATCAATCGACCGCCGCGCACTCTCATGCCGGCGGTTGCCAGTGCGCCCATGCCCTGTCCGCCGTGCGCGTGACAAATCGCGCAAGCCAAAGCGTCTGCCGCATCGGCGCCCGGCAGTCCCGGCAGCAACAGCAACCGCTTCACCATTTCCTGTACTTGTTCTTTTTTAGCATGGCCACTGCCGACGACGGCCTGCTTGACCTGCAGCGCGGTGTATTCGGACACAGGCAATTGCGCCAGGACGGCCGCGCAGATCGCAGTGCCGCGCGCCTGTCCGAGCAAGAGCGTGGATTGCGGATTGACGTTGACGAACACCTTCTCGACCGCGACTTGCGTCGGCCGATGTTCGGCGATGACTTCGGCGAGCGATTCGAGAATCACCTTGAGACGATCGGGCAGGGATTCGACATCGGGCGACTTGATACAACCGCTGCTGATGTAGCTGAGTTTGGTGCCGATTTTTTCGATCAAGCCAAAGCCGGTGACACGCAGGCCTGGATCGATGCCGAGAATGCGAATGCGCCCGGTCAAGCGCTATTCTCCGATCACCGCAGTGGTGTAAACGTTTTGCACATCGTCCAGACTTTCGATGGCATCCAGCAATTTCTGCATTTTTACCGCGTCCTCGCCGGTGAACTCGGTTTCCACATCCGGTTTCATGGTGACTTCGGCGAACTCCGGCTTGAGTCCGGCTTTTTCCAGCGCGCCCTTCACGGCAAGAAACTCCTGCGTCGGTGGTGTAATGACCTCGACGCTACCGTCATCGTTGGTGATGATGTCTTCGGCACCGGCATCGATGGCGATGTCCATGACCTTATCCTCGCTGGTGCCCGGGGGAAGGATTAACTGGCCGCAGTGCTTGAACATGAAAGCGACCGAACCATCGGTGCCGAGATTGCCGCCAAACTTGCTCAAGGCATGGCGTACATCGGCGACGGTGCGCGTGCGATTATCCGTAAGGCAATCGATGATGATCGCCGCGCCGTTGATGCCATAACCCTCGTAGCGGATTTCTTCGTAGTTGACGCCCTCAAGCTCGCCCGAACCGCGCTTTATCGCGCGGTCCACGTTATCCTTGGGCATATTCGCTTCCTGGGCTTTTTCCACCGCAAGCCGCAAACGCGGGTTCATACTCGGATCGCCGCCGCCCAAGCGGGCCGCCACAGTGATTTCTTTGATCAACCGGGTGAAGACTTTCCCCCGCTTGGCATCGGTTGCGGCCTTCTTATGCTTGATGTTGGCCCATTTGCTGTGTCCAGCCATGTTGCGCTCTGCTATGAAGCTTGATTGGAAGCTGCTAATTTTACACGCCCGCGCACGCCGACCGTCCGCTTCTTGAGGAAAGACCCTTGACCGCCCCAATTCTCATCGCCAAAGCGCAGGACCAAAGCATCCATCTCTTACCTGCGCTGGCAAACCGCCATGGCTTGATCACCGGGGCCACGGGTACGGGCAAAACGGTCAGTTTGCAAACCATGGCCGAAGGTTTTTCCCGGGCGGGCATCCCGGTCTTCATGGCGGATGTGAAAGGCGATCTCTCCGGGCTTGGCGCGGCAGGCACCGCACTGCCGAAGCTGCAAGCGCGCATCGAAAGCCTCGGCATCGAGACGCCACAATGGCAGGCCCGCCCCGTCGTGTTCTGGGATGTTTATGGGCAAAGCGGCCATCCTGTTCGCACGACGATTTCCGAACTTGGTCCCTTGCTTCTGGGCCGCTTGCTCAACTTGAACGACACGCAGCAGGGGGTACTGACGCTCAGTTTCAAGATTGCAGACGACAACGGCCTGTTATTGCTCGATCTCAAGGACCTTCGTGCGATTCTGCAATACGTGGGGGACAACGCCGCGGAGATCAAAACGCGCTATGGCAACGTATCGGCAGCGTCCATCGGCGCCATTCAACGAGGCGTGCTCGAACTCGAACAACAAGGCGCCGACCGCCTCTTCGGAGAACCGGCGCTCGACATCAACGATTTCATTCAAACGGACAATAAGGGGGAAGGCGTTATCAATATCCTCACGGCAGAGAGGTTGATGAATGCGCCGAAGCTTTATTCGACCTTCCTGCTGTGGATGCTTTCCGAGCTTTTCGAGCAACTGCCCGAGGTTGGCGATGTGGAAAAACCGAAGCTCGTTTTCTTCTTCGACGAGGCCCATTTGCTTTTCAACGATGCGCCCAAGGCGTTGTTGGAAAAAATCGAGCAGGTGGTCCGCCTGATTCGCTCCAAGGGCGTTGGTGTTTACTTCGTTACGCAGAATCCGCTCGACGTGCCCGACGCGGTATTGAGTCAGCTCGGCAACCGGGTTCAGCACGCCTTGCGCGCCTTTACACCCCGCGATCAGAAAGCGGTAAAGACCGCCGCCGGCACATTGCGACCGAATCCCAAGATCGACACCGAAGCGGTTATCACTGAACTCGGCGTCGGCGAAGCCTTGGTTTCGATGCTCGATGAAAAAGGGCGCCCCTGTATCGTCGAACGTGCTTTCGTTCTGCCGCCCGCATCGCAGCTTGGCCCGATCACTCCGGATCAACGCGCGGCGCTCATCAAAGGCTCGGTGCTTTACGGTCACTATGAAAAACAAGTGGACCGCGAATCGGCCTACGAGAAACTGAGCGTTAAAGCCGCGCGCATCTCGACCACCTCTGCGCCGCCCAATTCCGCGCCATCGCCTGAAGGCGGCGGCTGGACGGACATCCTCACCGGCAGCACGGGCCCGCGGGGCGGGCGCCGCGAAGGCGCAATCGAAGCCGCTGCAAAAAGCGCGGCGCGCTCCATCGGTTCGCAAATCGGTCGGGAAATCACACGCGGGGTCTTAGGGTCGTTATTCGGTAAACGACGACGTTGAAGGACGCCGCAGCGCCGCAGCACACAGCGCAATACCGAACGATCGGCTTTGTTCTCGCGATCGTGGGCGTGCTGTCGTTCTCCATTCGTCCGCTTCTCGTCAAGTTCGCCTATAGCTATACCGAGGACCCCGTCACCTTGCTCGCGTTGCGGATGGTGTTTTCGCTGCCCTTCTTTGTCCTCGCGGTATGGTGGGTGAAGCGCGGCAAACCCGCTGCACCGATTTCTACGCGCGACCGCTGGGCGATCATCGGCCTCGGCGTGATCGGCTACTACGCCGCCAGCTTCTTCGACTACCTCAGTCTGCAATACATCAGTTCCGGCCTCTCGCGGCTTAT
>DATEOW010000157.1:0-8691 GCA_035273665.1 Burkholderiales bacterium
ACATGTTGGGCCTCTGTTACTTCGCTGCCGCAACGGCTTTTTGCGCCGCGTCGGACATATTGTTTGCCGAAATGATCGGCAGGCCGGACTCCGCAAGAATTTTCTTGCCGAGGTCGACGTTGGTGCCTTCGAGGCGCACAACGAGCGGCACATGCAGTTTCACTTCACGCGCTGCCGCAACCACGCCGGTCGCAATCACATCGCACTTCATGATGCCGCCGAAGATGTTGACGAGAATCGCTTTCAGGCTGGGGTTCTTCAGCATGATCTTGAAGGCTTCGGTCACTTTCTCTGCCGTTGCACCGCCGCCCACGTCCAAGAAGTTTGCGGGTGAGCCGCCATACAACTTGATCGCGTCCATGGTGGCCATCGCCAAACCGGCGCCGTTCACCAGGCAACCAATCGTGCCGTCGAGCGAGATGTAGGACAGGTCGAATTTGGACGCTTCGATCTCAGCCGCGTCTTCTTCATCCAGATCGCGTAATGCAACGATTTCCGGATGACGGAACAGCGCGTTCGAATCAAAGTTCATTTTCGCGTCGAGCGCGATCACTTTACCGTCGCCGGTGAGGATCAGCGGGTTGATTTCCGCGAGGCTCGCATCTGTCTCGTCGAAGGCAACATATAAGGATTGGAGCATCTTGCGCGCTTGCGGCACAGATGCGTCCGGCACGCCGATCTTGCGGGCGATATCGTCGGCTTCGGCATCTTTCAGACCAGTGGCCGGATCGATAAAAACCTTGTGGATTTTTTCGGGCGTGTGGGCAGCGACTTCTTCGATGTCCATACCGCCTTCGCTGGAGGCCATCAGCGCAACGCGCTGCGTTCCGCGATCGACGACCATTCCGACATAAAGCTCTTTCTTAATGTCCGCGCCTTCTTCGATAAGCAGACGGCGAACCTTTTGGCCCTCGGGGCCGGTCTGATGCGTCTTTAATTGCATACCGAGAATGCTGCTCGCGTTTTGACGCACTTCGTCGATCGATTTCGACACTTTCACGCCACCGCCTTTACCACGGCCGCCGGCATGAATTTGCGCCTTCACGACCCAAACTTTCCCGCCCAGTTCATTGGCGGCTTTCACTGCTTCATCTACGGAAAAACATGGAATGCTGCGCGGCGTGACGACGCCGAACTTACGCAGTACTTCCTTGGCTTGATATTCGTGGATTTTCATCGCACCCCCTAAAAGTCACGCGAGTGTGTTTGCGCCGCGCAAAGGCGGCATTGACTGAAATCAAGCTGCATCTTCGACCCCGCGCACTCCGATCGAAAATCGGACTTACGGTGCGCTGCACAACGCGCATTTAAACGACCGGGTATAGAACAAACAGCAGGCCCTGCAAAGCGCGCGAGTTTAGCATGCTGGAGCGCGAATTCGACGGTCAGAGAACGCTTATAAATTAGCGCGCTAGAATCCGTCATGGCATACGTCCTCGCCCTCGACCAAGGGACTACCAGTTCCCGCGCGATCGTCTTCGATTCAAGCGGCCATGTACGCTCCATTGCACAGCGCGAATTCGGTCAACATTTTCCGCACCCCGGATGGGTGGAGCACGACGCGAACGAAATTTGGGATACACAGCTTGCGGTCGCTCGGCAAGCAGTTGTAGCGGCGAAACTCCGCTGCGCCGATCTCGCCGCCATTTCGATCACCAACCAGCGGGAAACCACGTTGCTATGGGACCGAGCCACCGGCCAACCGCTCGCCCCTGCGATCGTATGGCAGGACCGCCGTACAACCGAGCTGTGCGCTAAGCTGCGCGATGCTGGTCACGAGCGGATCGTGCGTGCCAAGACCGGCTTGGTGTTAGACCCTTATTTCTCCGCTACAAAAATCGCTTGGCTTCTCGATCATCTACCGAACGCGCGTCAACGCGCGGAGCGCGGTGAGCTGGCTTTCGGCACCATGGATAGCTGGTTATTGTGGAAGTTGAGTGGCGGGCGTTTGCATTGCACCGATCCGAGCAATGCGTCGCGCACTTTGCTGTTCAACATCGTCATCGGCAATTGGGACGAAGAGTTGCTTGCGCTATTTAATATTCCACCGTCCCTCCTGCCCACGGTGCGAGGGTCGAGCGAACCACTCGGCCACACAAGCGCCGCACTCTTCGATGATTGCGAGATTCCCCTGGCCGGAATAGCGGGCGATCAGCAAGCTGCGCTGTTCGGGCAAGCGTGCCTCCATCCCGGCATGGCGAAGAATACCTATGGCACCGGCTGCTTCATGCTACTGAACACCGGCAAGCAATTCATTTCGTCGACGCATGGATTGATCACCTCTAGCGCCGCCCACGCCGAACAATACGTACTCGAGGGTAGCGTGTTCATCGGCGGCGCAGTGGTTCAATGGTTGCGCGACGGATTGGGGATCATTAAAAAATCGGCCGACGTCGAACAGCTCGCAATGCAGGTGAAAAACACCGAGGGTGTATATTTTGTGCCCGCCTTCACCGGTCTTGGCGCGCCGCATTGGGACCCTCATGCACGTGGCGCCATCCTGGGGTTGACTCGCGGAAGCACTGCTGCCCACATCGCGCGTGCGGCGCTTGAGTCGATCGCCTTTCAGTCCGCCGAACTTCTGCAAGCAATGGAACGCGATGCCCAAATCAATCTGCGCGAATTGCGTGTCGATGGCGGCGCAACAGCCAACGATGCGTTGATGCAATTTCAAGCGGATCTCTTGGGTGTGGCGGTACTACGGCCGAAATGCCGTGAGACCACTGCCCTGGGGGCAGCGTATCTGGGTGGGCTGGCAACGGGCGTGTGGCGCAATGAAGAAGAGGTCGCCGCATTGTGGGAATGCGAACGCGTTTTCGAGCCGACTATCAATCGTGACGAAGCGAACGGGCGAATGACCGCATGGAGGCGCGCTGTAGAACGTGCTAAGCATTGGGACATAGCTTAACAACGCGAAGGAAGTTGAATTGAAGGTACTGGTCACAGGCGGCGCAGGCTTTATCGGCTCTCATTCAGTAGAAGCTTTGTTGGAACAGGGCGCCGAGGTTGTCGTTTTGGACAACTTCAGCAACGGCAAGCGCAGCAACTTGCCGAATCACGCTGCGCTGGAAATCATTGAAGGTGATATTCGGGATGTCAAAGCCGTCAACGCTGCAATGCGCAGCGTCACGCATGTGTTGCATCTAGCCGCTCAAGTCTCGGTACAGGCTTCGGTCACCGACCCCGCAAACTCTTGTGACAACAACATCGTCGGCTTTATTCGAGTGTTAGATGCCGCCCGAGCGCAGGGACTTCAGCGTGTGGTGTATGCATCTTCCGCAGCGGTCTATGGCATTCCCGACGAGTTGCCGCTGACCGAGACATCATCCACCGCGCCGATCTCTCCTTATGGTCTGGAGAAGTTAGTCGACGATCAATATGCGAAGCTCTATGAAATGCTTTATGGCCTGACGCCGCTGGGCATGCGTTACTTCAACGTCTACGGTCCCCGCCAAGATCCGGCATCGCCCTACGCTGGAGTTATCAGTAAATGGGTAGCGGCGCTACAGAACCGCGAACCCGTTCGCATATTTGGCGACGGCATGCAGACACGCGATTTCATCTATGTGAAAGATATCGCCCGCGCCAACGTCATGGCGCTGCGCAATTCGCACACCGGCATCTGCAATATTGGCACCGGCAATAGCGTGACGCTGATGCATATGCTCTCTGTGCTCGAAGCGGCTGCGGACCGGCGCGCAGACAAACAATTTGAAGCGGCTGCTCCTGGCGACATTCGAGATTCACAGATGCGGCCCGCCCGTTTAGAAGAAATCTTCGGTCAACAAACGAATACTTCGTTGTTGAACGGCTTGAAAGCGCTGATCGAATCCTAAGCAGGCGCAGCATTTGCAACAGTTTCGGCTGTAGGACCACTTCAGCCACCATGAAAATCGCTCAGATCGCCCCACTGATTGAAAGCGTCCCTCCCAAGTTGTACGGCGGCACGGAGCGAGTCGTCTCCTACCTGACGGATGAACTCGTTCGACAAGGCCACGACGTCACTTTGTTTGCAAGCGGCGATTCGCGAACCAGCGCAAACCTCGTGGCCTGCACCGACCAAGCACTTCGCTTGAATGAACGCTGTACGGATGCAACGCCGCATCATGTCCTGCAACTGGAGAAAGTTCGGCAGCGTGCGCATGAATTCGATGTGTTGCATTTCCATGTCGATTACATCCATTTTCCGCTGTTCAGAAACTTATTCCACAAAACCATCACGACGCTGCATGGCCGCCAGGATTTAGCGGACCTTCATCCGCTGTATGCGGAATTCAGGGACGCCCCTCTCGTCTCGATTTCCAATGCGCAGCGGCGGCCCTTGCAGGACATGCGTTGGGTCGGCACGGTCTATCACGGCTTGCCCTCCGGGACTTGCCAATTTAACGCGCATGCGTCCGGCGACTATTTCGCTTTTCTGGGGCGCATCTCGCCGGAGAAGCGGCTTGACCGCGCCATACAGATTGCGCGCGCTGTCGACTTGCCGATCAAAGTAGCCGCGAAAATCGACAAGGCCGACGAAGCGTACTTCCACGAGCGTATCGAGCCCTTACTCAACGACGACCTGGTTGAATTCGTCGGTGAAATCGGGGAAGAGGATAAAGGAGAATTCTTGGGGAACGCGCGCGCGCTCTTGTTTCCCATCGATTGGCCGGAGCCTTTCGGTTTGGTCATGATCGAATCGATGTCCTGCGGCACGCCGGTGATTGCGTGGAATGAAGGTTCAGTATCTGAAATTATCGATCACGGCGTAACCGGTTACGTCGTCGATAACATCGAAGACGCGATACAGGCGGCGACCAAGCTCAGCGAGCTGGACCGGGCAACGGTGCGTGAGCGCTACGAACGGCGATTCACCGCCGAAATCATGGCGCGACGCTATGGCGCGCTTTATCGACAGTTACTAAGCAGGAACGAAGCGCTAGCAACGGCATTGCGTACGCGCGTCGCGTGAGGAGTGAAGGTATGGTGTTATCCGCGGTCCTGCAAGAGACGGACGAAGCCGGCGGAGCCATCCTGGTTCCGGGTGTGGTGTCGCTGGTCGAGGCGCAGCGACATACGCTGAAACACGGCGATACCTTCGCGCTGTTTGACGACCATGGCGACATTGGAGAAGGGCCGCACCATCCGGGTGGCGTCTTCCATCAAGACACGCGCTATCTCTCGCGTCTGCGCTTTACCGTCGCCGGACGCTTACCACTCATGCTGAGTTCCAACGTGCAAAGCAACAACGCAATGCTCAACGTGGACCTCACTAACCCGGATCTGTTCACAAATGGCAAGGTCGTTCTCGCCAAAGACAGTTTTCATATCGAGCGGGCGAAATTTCTATGGCAAGGCGCCTGTTACGAACTCTTCACGATTACGAGTTACGCGGATAAACCGGAACGCTTGCGCGTCGCGCTCGACTACAACGCCGATTTTGCCGATCTTTTCGAAGTGCGCGGGCATCAGCGCAAGCGGCGCGGCACCCTGAGCGTGACAACGAGCGACGCTGAAGTTGTTTATGCTTATAAAGGCATGGATGGCATCGATCGGCGCACGCGGCTGTGTTTTTCTCCACCTCCAAGCTATCTTTCGGCGCAGCGGGCCGAGTTCGAAATGCAGTTTGAGCGCAATGAGCGCAAGGTCCTTGCGCTGACAACTCAATGCCTTCCCGACAGCACACAGAACGATCCGCAATTCTTCCGCGCCATGCGTCAGGTGCGCCGGGAGTTCAATCGAACGCTCGCCCGTGGCGCCCGTCTCAACAGCTCGAACGATGTATTCAATGAAGTATTGAATCAATCCTCAGCCGATCTTGCGATGCTCAGCACGGATACGCCGCACGGCCCTTATCCCTATGCCGGCATTCCCTGGTTTTCGACAGCCTTCGGTCGAGACGGTTTGATCACCGCGCTCGAAATGTTATGGCTCGATCCAACGCTCGCGCGCGGCGTTCTGCGCTTTCTGGCTGCCAACCAAGCGACGGAAGAAGATCCTAAAGCCGATAGCGAACCGGGAAAGATTTTGCATGAGACGCGGCAATGTGAACTGGCACGAACCGGAGAGGTCCCTTTCGGCCGTTACTACGGTTCCATCGATTCGACGCCCTTGTTCATTGTGCTTGCGGGCTTGTATTGGCGGCGCACCATGGATCATGAAACGCTCGAGAGGATCTGGCCGAACATTTGCGCAGCGTTGCGATGGGTTGATCGCTACGGCGACTCGGACGGCGATGGCTTCGTGGAGTATGGGCGTAAGTGCGAAAGCGGGCTGCGCAATCAGGGTTGGAAGGATGCAGAGGATTCGGTCTTTCATGCCGATGGCAGACTTGCACGCGGCCCGATCGCATTATGTGAGGTCCAAGGCCATGTCTACTTTGCTCGATGCCTCGCCGCCGAAATGGCTCGCGCGCTTCACGACGAATCCATGGCCCGACAACTTGAGAACGATGCGGAAGCGCTGCGCCGCCGTTTCGAGACCCATTTCTGGGTGGAATCGTTGGGAACTTATGCGCTCGCACTCGACGGAATGAAAGAACAATGCCGCGTGCGGACTTCTAATGCGGGCCAGGTCCTGCTTAGCGGCATTGCATCGCCCGAGCGCGCCGCTCGCGTCGCGGCCGGTTTATTCGAAGGCGATTTTTTCAGCGGATGGGGCATTCGCACCGTCAGCACGAAAGAACGCCGCTATAACCCGGCCTCCTATCACAACGGGTCAATCTGGCCACACGATAACGCGCTTATCGCACTAGGCTTGTCGCGCTACGGTTTTCAAACGCACGCCCTGCGCCTTACCAGCGCACAGTTCGATACCGCCGCTCGGATGGACCGTCGCCGCCTCCCCGAATTATTTTGCGGCTTCGCACGTAAGCGGCTGAATGCGCCGACGCTTTATCCCGTGGCTTGCAATCCGCAAGCATGGGCAGCCTGTGCGCCTTTCGCACTACTTCAAGCGTGCCTCGGCTTGGAAATCGATGCATTCTCGAAAACGCTGCGCTTCAAGCAGCCACGCCTTCCGGAGTTTCTGGAGTGGCTCACCATCCGCGGGCTAAAAGTTGGCGAGAGCAAACTGGATTTAAAACTTCGGCGGCATGGCAGTAGCGTTGCCGTCAGCTTGTTGGAACGTGAGGGCGAAGCACAAGTCGAAGTATTGATGTAAAGGAGAAGACAATGGAAACCACTTGGGTTCTAGCCGCCGACGCGGCCCGTGCAAGAATTTTCGCGGTCCTTGACCGGAATCAGGCGATCAGCGAGATCGAGAACTTCGTTCACGTTCAAAGTCGTGAATACGATCGCGACTTGCGGAGCGACGCTCAAGGCCGCGCACATGGCGGTCTCGTCGGTCATTCCATTCCGCCGCGCACCGATCCTACCGAGCACGAAGCGGATCAATTCAGCCGAAGCCTAAGCGACTTTCTCGAACAAGCGCGCAATGAACATCGGTATGACAAGCTGTGCCTCATCGCACCGCCAAAATTTCTGGGTTTGCTAAGACAGCACTTGAGCACGGACGCTCAACGCCTCATCGACAAGGAAATCGCCAAAGATATTTCTTGGTTCGATCAACAGCAGATCGCGGACTATATTCGTCAAGTCAACTGAGCGCTTCGCCTGCAGCGTGGCCGGATGACCAGGCCCATTGAAAATTGAAGCCGCCTAGGTGGCCGGTGACATCGACGACCTCGCCGATAAAATAGAGGCCGGGTTGCCTCGATTCCATCGTTTTAGACGACAGTTCATCCGTATCGACGCCGCCAAGCGTCACTTCGGCTTTAGCGTAACCAGTCGTGCCGCTCGGCTTTATTTGCCAATCATGGATGCGATGTGCCAAGTGCCGCAGCGCCTTCTCTCCCATCTGATCAAGAGGCGATGTCGCGCCAACGGCTGCGCACCATTGCTGCGCGAATCGGCGGGGCCAATAATCCGCCAGGAAGTTGGCGGGCAACGCGCGGCTATGCTTTGCGCTAAGAAGCAGCGTTTCAGCGGAGCCCTCCGGCAGCAGATCGATGCGGAGCATTTCTCCGGCTTTCCAATACGAGGAGATCTGCAGAATCGCCGGGCCGGACAAGCCCCGATGGGTGAAGAGTAGGTTCTCTCGAAAATGCCCGGCACCGCAGCGGATGTCCACATCGAGCGAAATCCCGGATAGATCGCCGTACCGTGCGAGCGCTTGCGGATCGAAAGCCATCGGTACCAGCCCCGGACATGGTGGCACGATCTTAAGACCGAATTGTTCGGCGACCTTATAACCAAAAGGCGTCGCGCCGACTTTCGGCACTGACAATCCACCGGTTGCAATGACCAATTGAGGCGCGTCGTAGCGACCGTCGCTCGTGTCGATACGATAAAGCCCGGATTGAAAACTAGTGCCTTCGACCCGACAAGGCATTCGCCATTGCACATCGCCTTTATCGCACTCGGCACGGAGCATGTCGATAATCTGCTGTGCGCTATCGTCGCAAAAGAGCTGGCCTAATTTTTTCTCGTGGAAAGCGATGCGGTAGCGCTGAACGAGCGCGATGAAATCTTGTGGTGAGTAGCGTGCCAAAGCGGACCGACAAAAGTGAGGGTTCCGAGAAAGATAATTCTCGGGCCTGCAGTGCAGATTCGTGAAATTACAACGACCGCCACCGGAGATACGGATTTTTTCGCCAAGCTTGTCCGCGTGCTCGATCAGCAAAACGCGTTTGCCGCGCTGCCCTGCGGT
>DATEOW010000158.1:0-20365 GCA_035273665.1 Burkholderiales bacterium
GGAAACCGCGAGTCGATATCTTCTGCAGTATTGCGATGTTTGGTATTGGCAAAACAAGCGCGTCCGCTTTGCGTCGGATACACGCCGTCTTCATACAAGCGGGCTTTGCCGTGGACAGCGCCTTCGGGCAGCGGCCATTGCTGCGGTCCTTTTTGTTCCAGCATGGCGTAGGACAAACCGCCGATATCCAGATCGCGGCCGCGCGTACTTTCTCGATGCTCATTGAAAATCGTTTCAGGATCGCCATAGGGAAATAGCCGAGCGGCGCGGACATCGTTCATCTTTTCCCCCAAACGGTGAGCGAACTCGACAACGATGCGCCAATCGTCCTTCGCCTCACCTGGCGCGGCGACAGCAGGCCGGACCCGTGTGATCGCTCGCTCGGAGTTGGTTACGCTGCCGTTCTTCTCCCCCCAAGTGGTCGCAGGCAACAGGACATCGGCGAAAGCCGCCGTATCGGTGCCGGCAAAAGCTTCTTGCAGGACGACGAACTCGCAACTACGCAAGGCTTCATGCACATGCGAAAGGTGAGGCATAGATTGCGCCGGATTCGTGCAGACGATCCACAGCGCTTTGATTTTTCCTTCTCGCGCCGCATCAAATATTTCTACCGCACTTTTTCCCGGGACTGCAGGGACGTCCTCGACGCCCCAAAGCTTTGCGACCTCCGCGCGATGGATTGGGTTAGCCATGTCGCGATGACCAGATAAGAGATTCGACAGGCCGCCCACCTCGCGGCCGCCCATCGCATTCGGCTGCCCGGTTAATGAAAAAGGTCCTGCGCCAGGCTTGCCGATCTGCCCTGTAGCCAGATGCAAATTGATCAGCGCAGCATTGTTGTCTGTGCCGTGCGTAGACTGATTGAGTCCTTGGCAGTACATCGACAGCGTTGGGCCGGACTGCGCAAACCATTTCGCGGTGGTAATGATGTCCGCCGCAGGCACGCCGCAGATGCGTGCAGCGAGTTCGGGCGTATATTCGCGCAGTGTTTCCTTCAACGCATCAAAGCCCTCCGTGTGGTCACGAATGTATGACACGTCACACAGCCCTTCCCACAACATCACATGCAACATGGCGTTGTAAAGCGCGACATCCGTACCGGGAAGAATAGGAAGATGTAAATCGGCCACGCTCGCCGTGTCGGTTCGGCGCGGGTCGACTACAACGATTTTGAGTTGTGGGCGCTTCACGCGTTCGTCTTCAATGCGCCGGAAAAGAACCGGGTGCGCAATTGCGGTATTGGACCCGGCAATAAAAATCAAGCCGGCGTGTTTGACGTCATCGTAGCAAGCAGGCGGCGCATCGGCGCCTAAGGTCGCCTTATAACCAGCCACTGCACTGGACATGCATAGACGCGAATTCGTGTCGACGTTGTTCGTGCCGATCAGCCCCTTGGCTAGCTTGTTGAAGACGTAATAGTCCTCGGTGAGCAATTGACCGGATATGTAGAAGGCGACACTGTCCGGACCATGTTTGCGAATCGTGGCGGCAAAGCGCTCCGCGCACAGATTCAGCGCGTCATCCCAGCTCGCGCGCTGACGCGACAACGTCCTTTCGCTGCGGATTTCGGGATAAAGCGCACGATGATCGAGCGCAGTGGAAAGATGCAGCGTCGCACCCTTCGTGCAAAGACGGCCGAAGTTTGCTGTGTGCTCGGGATCGCCACGGACACCGACAATCCGATCACCCGCAGATTGAATGATGACACCGCAGCCGACGCCACAATAGCAGCACGTCGATTTCGTTTCTTTTAGTTGTGATTCCATAGATCAAGCCAAGGGGCGCAGAAGCCGCTGTTGACTCTCCTCTTCATTAGGCTAGATCACGGACTAGCTCACGCAGCCGCTTTCATCTGTTTCCTGTAAAGGAATTGCAAGATTTCGCTGCGGCAGCGCAGATACTCAGGATTCGTCACCATTGTCAGACGATCGCGCGGGCGCTCCAATTCGATCGCCAGAATTTCGCCGATTGTGGCGGCAGGTCCGTTGGTCATCATGACCACGCGGTCCGAAAGCAATACCGCCTCGTCCACGTCGTGCGTCACCATCACGACCGTGCTACCCGTGGCGGCCACGATTTTCATGAGTTCGTCCTGCAGATGAGCGCGCGTCAATGCGTCTAGTGCACCGAAGGGTTCGTCGAGCAGCAGAATCTTCGGTTCCATCGACAAGGCGCGGGCGATGCCAACCCGTTGCTTCATACCGCCGGAAATTTCGTGCGGATATTTGGCTTCGGCATGATCTAGATGTACGAGCTTCAACGCGTTGTGCACGCGCTCTTTCATTTTCGCTTTACTTTCAGACTCGGCAAACACGCGCTCGACAGCAAGGTAGACGTTTTCGAAACAAGTCAGCCAAGGCAGCAGCGAATGGTTTTGAAAGACGACACCGCGATCAGGCCCGGGCCCGGCGATTTCGCGATTTGCGAGCACCATTGCGCCCGCTGTTGGCAACGTCAGTCCAGCGATTAAGTTCAACAATGTGGACTTGCCGCAACCCGAGTGGCCGATCAGCGAAACGAACTCGCCCTGCTCGATTTGGAGATTAATGTTCTTCAGCGCGACGAAGGGTCCTTTTTTGGTGTCGAAACGCATGCCGACTTCTTCGATTTGGAGATATTTGCTCATGATCTTTCCTTGGACTGTCTTTAGCTCTTTAGGTCGTAGCTGAAACGGCGAGCCATCAAGATCAGGCTTTGTTCCAGTAACCAGCCAACGATGCCGACGACAAAGATGGCGATGATGATGTGGGCCACGTTGAGGTTGTTCCACTCGTCCCAGACCCAGAAGCCGATTCCCACGCCGCCCGTCAGCATTTCCGCTGCGACGATTACCAGCCAAGCCACACCGATCGACAGGCGTACGCCGGTGATCATGAAGGGCACGACCGCGGGAAAGAGGATCTTCTTGAAGACCTTCCATTCAGAAAGATTCAACACGCGCGCGACGTTCAAATAATCCTGGGGGATTTGGCGCACGCCGGCCGCTGTGTTGATAATCAGCGGCCACAAGCTGCAGATGAAAATCACATAGATCGCCGCCGGATTCGCCGCCTTGAACACCAGTAAGCCGATTGGCAGCCAGGCGAGCGGACTCACCGGCTTGAGCAGGTTGATGATCGGCGCCGCCATATTCGAGACGAACTTGAAGCGGCCGACCACGAAGCCGAGTGGAATCCCGATCAAGGCCGCGGCCCCGAAACCGATGCCAACGCGTCCGAGCGAGTTCAGCACATTCCAGCCGATGCCCATATCGTTCGGCGTTTTGTAATAAAACGGATCGGCGAAGAGCTTGATCGCCGCTTCGAAGGTAACCGTGGGTGTAGGTAGCTCCCCGCCGAACTTGGCAAGCGCTGCCCAAATGCCCACGAAGGCGCTCAAACCCATCACCATAGCGAAAACGTTTACCAACCATTCCGGTGCATGCGTGCGCTTATAACCGGTGTTCTCCGAAATAGGCTCTCGCTGCTCGTCCGAAGGCAACACCTTAATAACCGCAGGCGACTCTTCGCTCAGCACTTCCCGCAAGGTTTCGCGGCGTAGGTTGACGACACTCATTTGAATCTCCTACTAAGCTTTGAGTTTGAAACTGTTCGCGTATTTCTTCGGATCTTTACCGTCCCAGACGATGCCGTCGAAAAGTTTGGTCGTGCGCATCGGGTCCTTCGGAATTGGCACACCGCCGACCGCGGTCGCGGCTTGCTTGTAGACGTCGATTCGATTCACCGCCTTGGCTACGGCCAGATAGTCGGGATCCTCTTTCAACAGGCCCCAGCGACGATGCTGCGTGAGCCACCACATGCCATCGGACAGGTAAGGGAAACTCACATGACCATCGTTGTAGAACTTCATGTAATCGGGCTCATCCCACACTTTGCCGATCCCGTTGTCGTATCGACCCAGCATGCGGGCGAGAATAACTTCCGTGTCGCAATTGACGTAGGATTTGTCGCCGACGGTTTCGGCCGTCTTGCGGCGATTGGAAATAGACGCATCGATCCACTTACCTGCATCAAGCACCGCTGCCGTCATCGCGCGCGCAGTGTTGGGGTATTTGGCGATGAAATCGGCCTGACATCCCAACACTTTCTCAGGATGGTCTTTCCAGACATCTTGAGTCGTATTCGCGGTGAAGCCGATTTTGTCCATGATTGCGCGGTTGTTCCATGGTTCACCGACGCAGAAGCCATCCATATTCCCCACACGCATGTTGGCCACCATTTGCGGCGGAGGCACGGTGATGGTCTTCACGTCATTGAAAGGATGGATGCCATGCGCCGCGAGCCAGTAGTAGAGCCACATCGCATGCGTACCGGTAGGAAATGTTTGCGCGAAGGTGTACTCGCCCTTCTCCTTATCGATAAGCGCCTTCAGGCTCGTGCCGTCCTTCACACCCTTTTCGTTGAGTTTGCGCGAAAGGGTGAAAGCCTGACCGTTGTGATTCAAACCCATGAGTACGGACATATCTTTCTTAGGTCCGCCGATGCCCAATTGCACACCGTAGATCAACCCGTACAAGACGTGCGCAGCGTCAAGTTCACCGTTGACGAGCTTGTCGCGTACAGCAGCCCAAGACGCTTCCTTGCTCGGCGTGATCTTGATGCCGTACTTCTTATCGAAACCCATGACAGAAGCCATCACCACGGAAGAGCAATCCGTAAGGGGAATAAAGCCGATCTTTATATCGGTCTTCTCCGGCGCATCGGAGCCCGCAGCCCACGCGCCCGTGCGGACCGCTTCAGGCACCAAGCTCATAATCGAAACCGCCGCGGCCTGTTTGAGAAAGTCTCGCCGCTCGACCGGCGCTACAACATTGGTTGTTGATTTGTCTTCCATGCATATGCGCTCCCAGAGTTAAATTCATTGCTCGGTTTCATTACTTATGTCGGCTCAAAATAAAAAGCGCCCGCTGGTCCTCAACCAGCGAACGCCATTGTTCTGTGCGGAGCCGCCATTGGCTTCGCGATCACTGCAACTTGAGCAAGGCCTATGCCATTTTTGAAAAAGGCAGCGTAATCGCGTTGTTGGGAGGTATTGCGCGCCGACAGCGTGCGGAAGTCAGAGTGGTTAGTATGAATACAAGTTAAAGTCGCACCGTTGCAGTGCGAAACCGGCGCAAACGCACCGGAAGAAGGCTAGCCGAACAAGCTCGCAGCGTCGATAACGCTCTGTGCGACGTCGCTAAGCTTCTTACTTCGGCTCATCGCAAGCTTGCGCAGCATCGCATAGGCCTCTTCTTCATCGACACCGCGCGTCTTCATCAACAAGCCTTTTGCACGTTCGACGAGCTTGCGTTCGGATAGTTTGAGATTTGCCTCGGCCAACTCATCACGCAACGCTTGATAGGTTTCGAAGCGGGCGACTGCGACCTCCACAATGGATTTGACGCGAGCCACATCCAAGCCATCTACGATGTAAGCCGTAACACCTGCACGCACCGCCTCGCGAATGGTGTCCGTCTCGCCATCGTTCGCGAACATCACAATCGGACGCGGGTGATCTCGGCTCACCAATACGACATGCTCGAGCACATCGCGCGAAGGCGAATCAGTATCAATAATGATGATGTCTGGCGCAAAACGTTCGACGGCCCTCATGAGTTCCAATGCGGTCGAAAGCACCGCCGTCACTTCATGACCTGCCAATTCCAGACCCTCGCGCAACGTTTCAGCGCGCTCACGAGATTCATCGACAATTAACACGCGCATAGCGCAAACCCCTTTGCAGGCGCAAAGTTGTGCAACATCTATGCCATCGTGAGCTCAGTTCGCCTGATGGGCGCCCTGAAATAATCAGAATGAAGCTGGCCGATAAGCCGGATTCTGTCTTGAACGGTCATTCATCTGGGCTTTAAGTTGCCTCAAAGCTCGAGCCACCTACCCGCAGGCTCCGCGGGACGCATCAACGCCTGCCTATTTGGTGTTGCTCCGGGTGGAGGTTACCGCGTTTCACCCTTTACGGCCGTCTCGTCTACAAGAGTTACCGCTTGCGCGGCAAGTCCGTAAACGAACTCGATCTCGTAATCGGATATTCCGATTGCGAGACTTTGCCGCCGCACTTTTAGCGCGGCGGCAGTCCGTAAAGACTCGTCTCTGTGGCCCTATTCCTCGCCTCACGGCGTCTGGGTGTTACCCAGCACCCTACCCTATGGAGTCCGGACTTTCCTCCAATGGACCGATGTCCATCAGCGACCGCTTGGCCAGCTTCAAGCCAATGATACCTTGGCAAGCGAAAAAGTTCCGCCGCCGCAGACAATTAGCGACTTGAACATCGCTGCGATAGCGACTAAGACCATAGTGCGTTCATTGAGGAGGGACTCATATGAAACGAAGACTTTATTTTGTTTTGCCAGATGTGACGAGTACTCGTCGTGTGGCCGACGAGCTGTTACTAGCCCGAGTGAGTGACCGACATATGCACGTATTGGCTCAACGTGGCACGGAATTGGGGGCCTTGCGTGAAGCGAGCGTATGGCAGAAGAGCGATCTTGTGCACGGCGCAGAAGTAGGCATGGTGATCGGCGGCATCGGTGGATTTCTGCTGGGCTTGATGGTGGTATTGACGCCGCCGAACGGCGTAGAAATGCAAATGATCACGGTATTAATCAGTTCGGTGATCGGCGCAATCTTCGGCGCATGGAGCGCGAGCTTGATCGGCGCTTCGACGCCGAACAGTCGCTTGAAGCGTTTTCAAGCCGACATCGATGCCGGACAAATACTCTTGATGGTGGATGTTCCGGCGGCGCGAGTGGATGAAATTCGCGACTTGGTTTCACGGCGTCATCCTGAAGCCCAGGGCGGGTCGATGGAACCCACGCTTCCTGCGTTTCCTTGATTGCGAGACGAACCGTTGTTAGCCCCGCTCTGGCGGGGCTTTCTTTTTGCGAAGCGCACGCCCCGGACGGAAGTGGCTCGTGTCGAGATAATAGTTGGCGTTTTCGCTTTCCGGATGCCAATCCGGGATACCGAGCACCGGGACAGGTTGCAAGCTTCGCGTCGATTCCAATGCTTTAGGTTGCGTGAAGTGTTCGCAGACGGCTTGGTCCATATACGCGAGCTGAACTTCAACACTTTGCCGCAGCAATGATGTATTCGCTTCGACGATGACCGCTTTGCCGGTGATGCCCTTGTAAGGCACGAGCAATTGCTCGTGCAGGGCATGGCCGAATACATGAAACCGCATATGACTGCGTACTGCGTCGCGGCGCTGCCAAAACAACTCCGCCCATTGAAAGCCGCGTAGTAGTTGAGCAAGCGTTGCATCTGCGCAAAGAACCACCATACCGCTTTCATCGAATAGAGTGAGCACATCGCGTTGCTTGCTGCGGCCGCCTCCCTCTTCTTCCGCCAGCGCCTCCACATGAAGTCGATTCAACAAAGCTTTGGCGCGAGGAAAGGAAAGCCAAGCGAAGGCATTGAACAGGTCGTGCCAATTCTGCGGGCGTGTCGCCACTTTCCCAGTGGCGTAAATCCTTTGCTCATAGTCCGTCTGATGCGGCTGTACAAAGGAAAGCGCCATGCCTTGTGCATTGAGCACGGCATGCCGCTGAGCGAGCGCATCCAAAGCGGCATGATCGGGGAAATCGTTGTTGCACTGTTGCAATAGCGGCGCGATGGTATGAAAACGCGACGCATCGCTCAACTTTATTGCAGACGCCAATGCAGTTTCTCGCCCGCACGAAGAGGTGTAAGGTTGGCATCTCCGAAGGGGTAGTGCTTGGGCACTTCCCATTCTTCTCGATGCAAGGTGATGGCGTCGCGGTTGCGCGGCAATCGATAAAAATCGGGGCCGTTGAAACTTGCGAACGCTTCGAGCCGATCGAGCGCACCGGCTTGGTCGAAGGCCTCCGCATAAAGCTCTAAGGCAGCATGCGCTGTATAGCATCCGGCGCAACCGCAGGCGTTTTCTTTGTCGCCGCGCGGGTGAGGAGCGCTATCGGTGCCCAAAAAAAACTTCTTGTTCGAGCCGGTCGCGGCTTCAACCAAAGCAAGCCGATGCCGTTCGCGCTTCAGCACGGGCAAACAATAATAGTGAGGTCGAATACCGCCGTGGAAGAGAGCATTGCGGTTATAGAGGAGATGGTGCGCGGTGATGGTTGCGCCGATATTTGCACCACTTTCGCGGACAAACTGGACGGCCTCGGCGGTTGTGATGTGTTCGAACACGACTCGCAAACGAGGAAACCGATTGGCGATACGGCTCATTACCGTTTCGATAAAAACCTTCTCGCGATCGAATACGTCAACACCGGCTGTTGTGACCTCACCATGCACGAGCAAAGGAAGGTCATGCTCTTCCATCGCGGCCAGCGCCCTAGAAGCGGCATCAATGTGCGTCACCCCGGAATCGGAGTTGGTCGTCGCGCCGGCCGGATAATATTTCAACGCGTGCACGAAGCCGCTGGATTTCGCAGCGGCGACTTCTTCCGCAGTCGTGTTGTCGGTTAGATACAAGGTCATCAACGGCTCGAACTTCGTTCCAGCAGGCAACGCCGCCAGAATACGCTCCCGATAAGCACGAGCGCTCTGTACCGTGGTCACGGGTGGGCGCAAGTTGGGCATCACGATCGCACGAGCGAATTGCCGTGCGGTATGGGGTAATACGGCCGCCAGGGCGGCACCGTCGCGCAGATGCAAGTGCCAGTCGTCGGGTCGGATCAGACTTAAACTATTCATCGTTTTCCTCGGCCACAGGGACCTCCATGTCCCGTATTTTCGCCCATTCCAGGCCAAGTTCATAAAGTTGGTTTTTTCGGGCACCGCTTAAGCTCGCCGCGAGCCGTGCGGCCTGTTTGAGGGGCAATTCTTCCAACAGAAGCCGCAACACGCGCGCACCCTCGGCGAAGGCGGTCTCTTCTTGCGCGTTTGCCCCTTGCACGACGACGACAAATTCTCCGCGTTGACGATTCGCGTCCTGTTGCAACCAGGCCAGGGCCTCACCGGCTTTGCAACGATGGATCTGCTCGAACATTTTGCTGAGCTCGCGTGCGATCACCAACTCGCGATCCGCGCCCATGACCGCTGCAATGTCTTCGATGCACTCGAGAATGCGATGCGGGGCTTCATAGAAGATCAGATGCGCGGCACCATCGCGCGATAGTTCTAAGGTCTTTCGACGCGCAGTGCTTTTATTCGGCAGGAATCCTATAAAGGTGAAGGCGCCTGCGAATCCGGTTGCGCATAGGGCCGTGATTGCTGCATTGGCACCAGGAATAGGAACCACGCGAATCCCGGCCGCATGAGCTTGCGTGACGAGTAAAGCACCTGGATCGGAGACGCCCGGCGTGCCCGCATCACTGATTAGCGCGACAGAATGGCCCGCACGCAAGTACGCGATGATCTCAGGCGCCGCCTTTGCTTCATTGTGCGCATGGAAGGATTTCAGCGTCGTCTGAAGCCCGTATTGGGCAAGAAGTACCGAACTGGTGCGAGTATCTTCGGCATAGATGCGCTCTACCTGGCTTAAAACCTTCCTCGCCCGTACGCTTAGATCGTCAAGGTTACCGATAGGCGTTGCGACCACATATAATTGCCCGCTTTGCTGCGATCCCGGATCTTCATGACCGCTCATCGTTTTTCTCGTGGCTTCTGCGCCGCGCTCGTCTGTGCAACCGTCGCATTGTCCTGCGCAGTCGAGCCGCCCGCAACTGCACGCCGCGCCCCACCTGCGCCCATTGTCGTATCGCCTGCTCCTTCAACCGGCCCCGCACCGGTAATTAGCGTAACCCCCGTGCCGGTGGAAGCGATTCCATCTCCGCCAGTGCCGCCCGTATCTGCGCCCATGCCGGTCGTGCCGCCGGTCGCGACACAGCCTTATATTGCCCTGTTGCTTCCCCTGGAGACGCCCGATTTCCGGTCCGCCGCTGAGGCGTTCAACAATGGGTTTAATGCCGCTCAAAAAGTGCACCCAGCGCCGATTGCGGTTCGCTTGCACAGTACCGACGCTTCGCCGGATCGAATTGCCGCGCAGTACAAAGAGGCGCTGGCAAATGGAGCGAGTGTTGTCGTCGGACCAATGACACGCAATGGTGTGACGGCGCTTGTCTCGAGCGCGCTGGTAATGGTACCCACCCTTACACTGAATCTGCCCGAAAACAATGTGAAGATGGCCGGTCTATATGTATTCGGCCTTCCAGTGGAAAACGAAGCGGCCATGGTCGCCCAGCAGATGTTCGAAGATCGCTATCGCAATGTCGCCGTCGTCAATACCGCCAATCCCGTGGGTCGTCGCATGCGCGAAGCGTTTTTGCAGGCATGGCGCGCATCGGGCGGAAACGTCGTTGCACTGAGTGAGGTGCGTAGCAACGGCAACCTGACTTTTTTGCGTGAGCTTGGCACCAGCAGTGCGGACGTCGTTTTTCTCGCTGCGGGCTTTGACGAGGCGCGGGTCATCCGCCCTTATCTGCCTTCACAAACTGCGGTCTATACCACTTCGCAAATCAATCTACGCCCCGGCGATCCGCAGCGCGACCTGGACCTCGATGGCGTGCGTTTCCTCGATATGCCCTGGGTGTTGAGCCCCGATCATCCCGGCGTGTCGATTTATCCGCCCGCACCAACGCTGAGCGGCGAAACGCTGCGGTTCTATGCACTGGGGATCGACGCTTATCGCATTGCGCTCGCTCTCGCACAAGGCGAGCGCAGCATGGAATTCGATGGCGTAACGGGGCACATCAAAGTTGCTCCGGATGGCACGATCTCACGCCGCCCCTGGCCAGCCGCTTTTCGGGATGGACTTCCTGTCCTCACGCAATAGCGACGGTGCGGCGGCCGAGGAATTGGCCGCGCGATACTTGCAGGCGCAAGGGCTCACGATAGTCGAGCGCAATTACCGCATTCGTGGCGGCGAAATCGATCTTATTGCGAAGCAAGGTCAAACTCTCGTTTTTGTGGAAGTGCGCTTGAGGCGTTCACAGCGCTTCGGCGGCGCCGCTGCGAGTGTCGACGCCTTCAAACAAGGTCGTGTTGTGCTCGCGGCCGGACACTACTTGCAAGGCCGCGACATCGCCTGCCGCTTTGATGTGGTCTTGCTTGATGAGGTGGATGCCGGGCGGATCGAATGGATTCGAGATGCTTTTAACGCGTAGATTGATCGTTGTTGGACTATTTGTGAGCGTGACCGCTTTCGGTCAGGAAGTTCGTATCTTGGTCCAAAGCTCGCCTTTGGCGGGTTTCAACTATCACCAAGCTGCGTTGCTTTGGGACGACATGCGGGTCGGCGACCGCCTGGAATTAAGACGCGAGCCGGACAACCCGCATGACAGTCAAGCGATACGGGTAGATTGGCGCGGGCACAAACTTGGGTATGTGCCGCGTAAGGAAAATGCGTCCCTCGCATGGGCTATGGATCAAGGACAGCGGCTTGCCGCTCGCGTCAGCCGCATGGAACTGTCGGCCGATCCGAGGCGTCGAATCGAGTTCGAGGTATACGTAGAGTAGAATCCCCACATCCCAATATCGAATAAAAACGCATGGATCTCGTCGCACGCGTGCGCAAACATTTCGCCGATAGCGCACAAACCAAACTGAATGCCGTGGATGCTTTGGCCGCACCAATCGCCCAGGCGACCGAGGCCATGGTGAAATGCCTTCTCAGCGAAGGGAAAATCCTTGCATGCGGGAACGGTGGTTCTGCGGCAGATTCTCAGCATTTCGCGGCCGAGCTACTGAATCGCTTTGAACGAGAACGGCCGGGTCTGGCCGCAATGGCCTTGACGACCGATACGTCGACTTTGACCTCGATCGCCAATGACTACGATTACAACCAGGTTTTTTCCAAGCAGGTGCTCGCTTTAGGTCACGCCAAGGATGTGTTGCTTGCGATTTCCACAAGCGGCAACTCCCCCAATGTCATTGCGGCCGTTCATGCGGCGCACGAGCGCGATATGCGCGTGGTCGCTCTGACCGGCAAGAGCGGCGGCGAGATGACCCACATTCTTGCTAAAGAGGACGTGCATATCTGCGTACCGCATACGCAGACCGCGCGCATTCAGGAAGTACATTTGCTTACTTTGCATTGTCTGTGCGATGGCATTGACAGCCTATTACTCGGAACGGAGTGAAAATGAGAACATTAATTTCGCTGTTGTTGATTACGGTCGCCGCTTTATCTTCCGGATGCGCGGCAGTAGTGGTGGGCGGCGCTGCGGCGGCGGGTGCCGTGGCGGTGGATCGTCGTCAGCCCGATGTTGTCGCAACCGACGAAAGAATCGAACTGACGGCCAATCAGCGAATCGAGAAAAAAGCCGGCGCAGGCGGCCATATCAATGTCACCAGTTACAACCGCCTTCTGCTCTTGACGGGAGAAATTGCGACGGAGGCACTGAAACAGGAGGCCGAATCCATCGGGGCCGCGGTACCGGATGTCCGAAGCGTAGCAAACGAATTGACTGTCGCGCCGCCTTCTTCCATGGAAACGCGCTCGCGCGACACCTATATCACCGGCCAAGTGAAGGCCCGCATGGTGAGCGCACAAAAATTCAACCCGCTGCACGTCAAAGTGGTGACGGAAAACGCCGTCGTGTACTTGATGGGACTAGTGACTGAAAAAGAAGCGGCTGATGCGGCACAAATCGCCAGCACGACTAGCGGCGTGCGAAAAGTCGTTCGCGTCTTCGAGTACATTCCGGCGCCGCCGCCGAGATAAGGCTTTAAATTTGCGCGGAGAAATCCCGGGGGGACGAACCGCGCAGAAGATTCTCAAGTTCCGGCGCGGTCAAAGCGGGGCTAAAGAAATTCCCCTGCACCGCGTCGCATCCACTCGCGCGGAGGAACTCGATCTGCGCCCCATTCTCCACTCCCTCTGCGGTCACGCTTAAACGCAGACTGTGCGCCATGGCGATTACGGCGCGCGTAATCGCGGCATCGTCGCTATCGTAAGGAATGTCCTGAATGAAGGAACGGTCGATTTTGACGCTGTCGAAAGGAAAGCGTTTTAGATAAGAAAGGCTGGAGTAGCCGGTTCCGAAATCGTCAAGCGCCAAGCGCACGCCCATCATCTTCAAGGCATGGAGCAACTCGGCGGCTTGGTCGGGATTGCGCACCATTAAGCTTTCGGTGATTTCCAACTCCAGCAGTGCTGGATTGAGCTTTGTCTCCTGGATAATTTGGGAGACCGCGGCGAGCAAGCCTTCGTTGAGAAACTGGCGCGCGGAAAGATTGACCGCGATGGTCACGGGCGGCAACCCCGATTCGTGCCATGCGCAGGCTTGTTCACACGCCGCGCGCAGAACCCAGGCGCCCAGTTGCTCGATCATGCCGCACTCTTCGGCCAAGGGGATGAAATCGGCCGGCCACACCAAACTGCCGTCTGGCCTACGCCAGCGCACGAGCGCCTCAGTGCCCAAGACTCGCCCGGTACCGAGTTCAATCTTCGGCTGGTAATGAAGAATAAACTCATCGCGTTCAAGACCACGGCGCAAGCTTGATTCAAGCGCGAGGCGCTCGAAGGCATGCACATTCATCTGTGCAGAATAAAATTCGAAGGTGTTTTTGCCCTTTTCCTTCGCGCGATACATTGCCACGTCGGCGTTACGCAGCAAGCTGGGCGCGTCCTTACTATCGGCCGGAAAGCTGCTGATACCGATGCTGCCGCTGATATGGCATTCCTGCCCGTCGACGGTAAACGGTTGAGCGATCGCTTCGAGTAGCGATCGCGCGACCGCCGATACTTCGCCCACCGCGTCGAAGCTTTCGATTAACACGACGAATTCGTCGCCGCCAAGGCGTGCGACTGTGTCCGATTCGCGGAGCACTCGCGAAATCCGTCCGGAGATTTCCTGAAGAACGCGATCTCCGGCCTGATGGCCAAAGCTGTCGTTGATGTTCTTGAATCGATCCAGATCCGTGAACAGCACTGCAAGGGGTTTTCCTGTTCGTTCGCTGCGTGCGATCGCTTGCTGAAGCCGTTGTGTGAAAAGAATTCGGTTTGGCAGACCGGACAATGCATCGTAATGCGCAAGCCGGTGAATGCGCTGCTCCGCTTTCATCCTTTCGGTGATATCGCAACCGACGCCGCGGTAACCATGAAAGCCGCCTGCGCTGTCGAAGACGGGTTCGCCGCTGACGCTGTGATAAAAAATGCGTCCATCTGGATTTTGAATGCGGTACATCACATCCCGGAAAGGCTGTTGCCGTTCCAAGCAGGCTTGATGTTCTGCCCAACCGGGTTCAAGAAACTCGATATTCGGCAGTTGCCAGGGCGTCAGGCCCAGGTACTGGGACGCGCAAATGCCCGCCTGTTCCAGCATGCCCCCGGACACTCTGCGGAAACACAGCGCTTCGTCCTGCTCCCAATACCAGTCGGAAGACAGCTCCGTCAGGCTGCGAAACCGCGCTTCGCTTTTGCGCAAGTTCTGCTCGGCCTGCATGCGCTCTATCGCCACTGCTGCAGGGCTTGCGAGCAGCGACAACAGCCGCATGTCGTCTTCGCTGTAGCGCCTCAAGCCCGGCTGGTTTTCGCACACCTTCAATACGCCGATCAACTCGCCGCGGCAAAGCAGAGGGACCGCAAGCGATGCATGAAGCGGTTTCTCCGCAAAGGCGGGAATGCGATGCTCCCAGTTGCGGTAGTCGTCCAGAATGAGCGGTAGCCGGGTGGAAGCGACGCGACCCGCCAAGCCTTCGCCCATCTTTAGCCGAACCCCTAATTCGAGCGGAGAATTGCGCGCCACGCTCAGGACAAGATCGCCGCGATCCGTATCGAATTGCCAGATGCTGCCCGAGGACGCATCCAACAGACGAGTGGCACATTCGACCACGCTGTCCAGCAGTCCCGGCAGGTCTCGATAGATCGCCAGTTCTCGCGTGATTTCATAAAGCGCTTCGAATTCCTGTGCATGTCGACGGGCGTCGTTTTCGGCTTGCTTGCGCGCCGTGACGTCCGCGTTAGTACCGATCAGTCGTAAGACGCGCCCCGCGGAATCTCGCTCTGCGATACTGCCCTGGCTGCTGATCCAGCGCCAGTCGCCGCTGTGCGCACGCACACGGTATTCGACCCGGTAGAAGGATTCTTCTCCGCGAACGACGGCATACAGGCTGGCCCGAAATTCTTCCGCATCCTCCGGATGCACCATCGCCGTCAGCGCCTGTAAGGTTGTCAGGATCTCGGCCGGCGGCCCACCGAGGATTTCATTCCAGTGATCGCTCAGGTAAACCGCACCCGATTCCGTTTCCCAAGTGAAGATTGCGAGGTTCGAGCTATCGAGCGCTAGATTCAATCGGGCAGTGGTTTCACGTATGCGCGCCTCACTGGCTTTGAGCGCCGTTGCATCTTCGCAAACCATGAGGAGAATCATCCGGCCGCCGACTTCGCGGACAGCTCGCATCGTTTCGCGCACCCACAAGCTACTACCGTCACGGCGCTGTTTGCGGAACTCCCAGATGCGCGGCACCCCGGGCTGCTCGAAGCATTCGGCGAGCGCACGCCCGGCGCGTGCCCTGTCGTTGTCGACAAAGAATTCAAGAACCGACCGGCCGGTCAATTCTCGAGCGCGATAGCCGAGTTGTTGCGCACCGAACTCGTTCACCGACAAGACCATGCCCCGAACATCGACGGTGAAGTACATGGCGGGGTTGTTGTCGTAGAGCGCGCGATAACGCTCTTCACTGGTGCGAAGGGCCTGTTCGGCGAGGCCTAGCTCAGCGAGGCGCTGCTCGAGCGCAGCGATCGTATGCTGGAAATAACTGTTCGCGCTTTCATGCGAAACGCCTGCGGCGATAGCACTCAAATGTCTCGCGCTGCCGCGCTCTACATCGACACTTTCAGACATGCTCTAGCTTCAGGCGTAATGCTGGGTTTAAAACGGGAAGGCTTGTAAACAAGCGTGGCGCTCTAAAGACGCGCTCCATCGACGGCAATTGCTGCACGTTCCCCCCTGTCCCAGGCACTGCTAAACAAATTCTTGCCAGCCGCATAAGCCAGCGTTTATGCGGGGATGATACCGAAGAAAACTGCATATGCAACAGTTACATGCCGTCTGTCGCTAAAGAAAGACGGTAGAAGCTTGACGCAAGCAGTAGAAACTACGGCCTTGGTCGCTGTAGGACGTCTCCTTACGCCGAATCTCAAGAACGTCTTATTTGGAGGTTTTTTTTTAAAAACAAAAAGTTGTCCGATTGTCGCCCATCATGGTATCCGCTTGTACCTTTGCTACACTCCGATTGGTTCTCCCCATTCAGCCCGATAAAGGTCGACATGCTTTACCCGGAAATATTCAAATCCCTCGAGTCCGTCCGCTGGAATATGGCGACCGACGTGCCATGGGACGACTTCGACGCGTCCAAACTCAGCGATGCGCAAGCCGAAACCATCAAAATGAATGCCATCACAGAATGGGCGGCGCTTCCGGCCACTGAGATGTTCTTGCGGGACAACCTGGATGACAGCGACTTTTCCGCCTTCATGTCGGTATGGTTCTTTGAAGAGCAAAAACACTCGCTGGTTTTGATCGAATATCTCAAACGCTTCCGCCCTGATCTGGTTCCGACCGAGGAAGAGTTGCATGCCGTGCGTTTTCACTTCGACCCGGCGCCGCCTCTAGAGACGCTCATGCTGCACTTCTGCGGAGAGATTCGACTCAATCATTGGTACCGTCGCGCTTCCGAATGGCACACCGAGCCCGTCATCAAGCGGATTTATGAAATCATCTCGCACGACGAAGCGCGACACGGCGGTGTGTACCGTCAGTATATGAAGCGCGCAATCGAACGATGTGGCGATGAAGCCCGACGCGCGTTCGCTAAAATCGGCATGCTCATGGCAAGTAGCGCGCGTAGCAACAAGCCGCTGCATCCCACCAACTTGCACGTCAACAAAGCGCTTTATCCGAAAGACACCGTGCAATCCCGGCTGCCGAATCCCGATTGGCTGGAACACTGGCTCGACGAGCAGATCCGCTTCGACAAGATATGGGAAAGCAAAGTCATCACTGTGATTCTGCGCAATTTATCGATCCTGTTTGAACGCAGTCTCGAATCGGTCCAAGATCTGAATCGATACCGAAAAGAGTTGGGCCTCGCGGCGGGATGAGCGTTAATCAACAGCCGATTTTCGAGCTGAAGTTCTGCGCACCGCCGGCACTGAAGACCCGCGCCGCCGCCCTGCCACGCCCTTTGGTATTTACCAACGGCGTATTTGATCTTTTGCACCGCGGACACGTTACTTATTTAGCCGAGGCGCGGGCCCTCGGCGCGAGCCTTGTCGTCGCGTTGAACAGCGATGCGTCGGTTAAGCGGCTGGGCAAGGGAGAGGATCGCCCCATCAATGACCTGCCCGACCGCATGGCGATCATTGCCGCCTTGGCCAGCGTAGATCTCGTCACTTATTTCGAGGAAGACACGCCGCTGTCCGCGATTCTCGCCTGCCGCCCCGACATCCTTGTTAAGGGCGGCGATTGGTCGATAGACAACATGGTCGGCGCGGAAGAAGTAAAAAGCTGGGGCGGCAGCGTGCGTTCAATCGCGTTCGCGCACCAACGCTCGACCACCACAATGCTGCAACGCATCCGCGGCTAGATCATCAGCCGGCGCAATTGCCCGCGTCGATCCCCGGAAGCAGATCACTCAGCTGTTTGCGCACTTCGTCGGTGGGTTCGCGCAACTCTAAATATGTTCCCGCTTCTGTCTTACGTTCCGACATCGCCAAGCCTGCCTGCAAACTGCGGGCTCTCTCTTTTGCCTCGCTCAGCTTGGTTTCGTCCAGCGGGCCGAAGACAATACAACCGGCGTTTTCAGATAGCGGCTCAACGCCCTCCTCGCTTTTGAGCAAGCGCATCTTTTCTGGATTCACTTGTTGAGCGGCCGCGTCAATTTTCATTTGCGGCACGAGATATTCCCGGTACGACCACAGGGCCAGATTTGCGAGAAAAAGGATCAAGACGAGTAAGCGCATATCAGTCCGCGAGGCGGACGACCCCTTCCAAGACCAAGTGCTCGACATGCTGAACAGGGACATTCAAATAGCGCAGCAATGCCGGCGCACCGCCGCCCGAAATAATGCACGGGGCGTCGCTTGGGAGTTCACGGTGCATTCGTTCGATCGCGCCCAATTGCGCATTGATGCAGCCGCTTTCAACCGCATCGGCGGTATTGCGCGGCAAAGATCTATAAATCCCTGTCGAAACGGGCAGGGCTGCGGTGCTTTCGACGAGCGAACGCTTCATGACACCAAGGCCCGGCATGATGAGGCCGCCGCGAAAATGACCCTGCGAGTCGAGCACATCAATCGTCGTCGCCGTGCCTACCATCACGACCAGCGCAGCTTGCGCGTACATCGACCAGGCGGCGATCATCGCAGCCCAGCGGTCGACACCGAGCTTTTGTGGAAACTCATAGTCGTTGTACACACCGCAGGCGCTTAGTTCGGACTGGAGCCAATCAGGCTCGAGGGGCCAGCGTTGCACCAACTCGCTGAGCGTCTGGCGCACTTCGGGCCCCGCCACATTGGCGATGGCCACTCGTGTTGGAGGTTCTAGATCTTGCCAATCGTCATAGAGGCGCTCGAGCTCGCTCACCGGTGCGCTTCCGAAAGCGGTCCATGCGGTCTGCGCTCTCAGTCCCCACTTGATGCGGGTATTGCCTGCGTCGATGGCGAGGATCATGCGGCTCGAAGGAGTTCGCCGGAAAGGAAACGCTCTTCGCCACGTTCGGTCATGAGTAGCAGAGCACCGTCTTCTCCAACGCCCCTCATCAGCCCCTCAACTTCCACCGCTCCGGTGCTTAAACGCACGCGTTGATTGGCGAACGCATGATGGCGCGACCATTCCTCACGGAACGCCGCAAAACCTTTCACGTCGAATTCCTTGAGCACCGCGACTAACTCGCGAACCATGGCAATCAAGATGTCCGTTCGATCAGGAATATTGGCGCGAAGCTCGCTCAAGTCTGTGATGGCGTAACCGACCGACGATGCATGTTTGCGCGCATTGCGGATGTTTAGACCAATGCCGATTACCGCTCGGGAGCTGCCGGGTTTCATCTCGATCAGCACGCCGGCGAGTTTTCCTCTCGGGTGGACAAGGTCGTTTGGCCATTTGAGGGCTACCTCCGTGAACGCCATCTTTCGGAGGGCGCGTGCGCAGGCGACACCGACAGCGAGAGGCAAACCGGTCCATCGGTTTGACGCCTCTGGCAAGAACCAAGACAAGGAAAAACTCAGGCTATCTGCGAGGCCCGAATGCCAACGGTTGCCCCTGCGGCCACGACCATCCGTCTGCAACTCACAAACCACAAGCCGGACTGCGTCGTCTGTGCTCTCCAGCAAGAGAGTATTTGTGGACGCGCATTCGTCGATCACATCGACCGGCATTGGCAGCGCGTCCTTCAACGCAGCAGCATCAAGTAAGTCGACGGGGGTATTCAACGCGTAACCGAAATCCGAAAGCTCGACCGCTACACCTTCAGCATGCAATTGCGCCAGCAACGAGCGGGTCTCGGCGGATGACATGCCCAACGCCTCGGTCAACTCGCGATCACTCAAGGGTTGGCGTGCTTGCAGCAAGCGCAGTAGATTGTAAGCAGCGGGCTGCATACGTTGATTCGTTGTTAGGCGTGCGCGCGATACTAGCAGAGCTGTCGAAGCCGCTTTGAGAACACCTTAAGACTCAACCTGAGACTGAAGATAGTTCTGCAGACCCAAACTATCGATCAGCCCTAATTGCGTTTCCAGCCAGTCGATGTGCTCTTCTTCGGATTCTAGGATGTCTTCGAACAATTCGCGGCTCACGTAATCGCCGGCACTTTCACAGTAGGCGATGGCTTCGCGTAACACGGGATGGCCCTGCTGTTCCATTTTCAAGTCACAGGAAAGTGCCTCCGGCACGTTCTCGCCGATGTATAGCTTGTTCAAATTCTGAAGATTCGGCAGACCTTCCAGAAAAAGAATGCGCTTGATCAGCGCATCGGCATGCTTCATCTCGTCAATCGATTCTTTGTACTCATGTTCGTAGAGGCGATGAAAACCCCAGTTATCGAACATGCGCGCATGAAGAAAATATTGATTGATTGCCGTCAGTTCGTTGATCAATACCCTGTTCAAGAACTGAATGACTTGTTGGTCGCCTTTCATGAATCGCTCCGCTTGACGAAACAAAGCGACGCGCCAGAGCGGGCGTCACCGAAGCTGCGACGATAGCATGTCAGCGAAAACCCGCCCAGAACGGGCAGTGGCGGAAAGCCTAGGCGGCTTGAGGCAATGCCCGGGACGCTGCGTGCTCATCGAGCACGTCTTGCGCGCTTTGCGCGCACGCACCGCAGCAGGTCGCCACCCCTAAACCGCTACGAAGATCTGTGAGCGAGCATGCGCCGAGGTCGGCGCATTGACGAATTTCTCGATCGGTAATGGCGTTACAGAGACAGATATACATGAAAGC
>DATEOW010000159.1:0-16936 GCA_035273665.1 Burkholderiales bacterium
TCCGCCCAAACTCTTCCACCATGGCGTTGAATAATTCGCTGAACATTGGCGAGGCCAATGCCGGTGCCTTCGAACTCTGCGTCGGTATGGAGCCGTTGGCAGATACCAAAGAGTTTATGCACGAAACGCATATCGAAGCCGGCGCCATTGTCGCGTATGTAGACCACCACCTCGTCGGGGCGCGCGGGCTCACCGGTACTGCCGATATGGATATGTGCCACGTCGCGCTTGCTGGTGTACTTCAGCGCGTTGTGAATGAGATTGCTCACTGCCTCACGCAACAGGCCTGCGTCAGCATGCACGGTCGGCAGCGGCTCGATCACCCACTCGATTTGCCGCTCCTGCATTTCGGGCGCGAGTTGTTCGCGGACTTCTTCAATCAGCGCCCCTAGCTTGAGCGGCGCTTGCCGCAATTCGGTACGCCCGGAATGGGTCAAAGTCAGCAATCCTTCGACGATCGCCGTCATACGTTTCACCGCGCCCGTGATCCGTTCTAATTGTCGTGTGGCCTCCGCGTTGAGCGGCGCCGCGCTGTCCTTGAGCATTTCCGCAAAGCCGGTGATATGCCGCAGAGGTGCGCGAAGATCATGAGAGACCGAATAAGAAAAGGCTTCGAGTTCGCGGTTCGCTTCGCTCAATTCCGCGGTGCGCGCCTGTACGCGTTCTTCCAACTCGGCATTCATGCGCCTGACGGCATTTTCCGATTGCTTGCGTTCGCTGATATCGCGAATGGCCATCAAACGCAGCTTGCGCGAGCCGGCCCACACGTTACGCGTCCGTGCCTCGGCATAGAAACGACTGCCGTCCTTGCGCAGCAACAGGTGTTCGCCGATCGTTTCCTGCCCGCTTTCGAAAGCCGCCGCGACTTGCGCGCGCGACTCGGGTGCAATGAAATTCGTGCAGTGCTGGCCGACCATCTCGTCGCGAGCGAAACCGTTCATCGCCAGCAACTGTTCATTCACTTCGGTGAGAATGCCTTTATCGATAATGCACAGGCCTTCAAAGGCGGCTTCGGTCAATCGGCGAAAACGCAATTCGCTTTGACGCAAAGCCGAATAGGTACGGTCGCGTTCTTCAATAACGATTGCCGGTATCAACCCGACTAACGCGTTCACGGTCAGGAATATCTGCCAATAGAAGACCAAGGAAGAATGCATGAGTCCTTCTGCGTCCACATGGGTATATCCCGAGGCCAGCAGATAAGTCATCATGACCGCTAACAAAGCGCAGGTCGCGCTCGCGCCGCGCGTCCCGAAGCGCAATCCGGCCCACAGCAGGAACGGCAAGAGGCGCGCGTCGAAAGGCGAATCGATTTGGCTGCTTCCGGCGAGCAGGTACCAGGTGGTGAAGACCAGGCCGACGATCAAAATCGCCGCTTCTGTTTTGCGCAATAGCCGATTTGCCTTGGGCAGATCCGGCTTAGGTTGCGCCCAACTGAGGACAAGCGGCGAGAACAAAAGAATGGCCATCGCGTTGCTGCCCCACCATATTCGGCAAGCGGTGAAAAATTCGGGCGCCAAGCCTGCGTGGTAAAGCGCCCCGGCACCGATTGCCGCGCCAAATATCGGACTTAAAAAAGCGACCAGAATAAGAAAGCCGAGGAAAACGCGTAAGTTGGCCATCGGGGAACGCAAACTTACACACCGTCTGAGGAGCAATACGCCAAGTGTCGTCTGCAAGGTGTTGGCGAGGCAGAAACAAAGCGCGACCGATAAAGGTGTGTTCTGACCTAAGTCGAAGACGAGGTTACTTACGCAGGCAGCAAGAATAAAGAGCGGCCAATCCTTGCGCGGGGCGAGCAGCAACGCTGCCGCAAACAAGCCGGCGGGCATCCAAAAGCTCACATAGATATCGCCGCGTTGAAAAGAGAGATCGCTGCCGGCCAGAGCGAGGAGGAAATAGAGCAGACCGAATCCGGCGGCATGGAGAACAACGGTACGGCGTCGAGGACCGTCTATGGGAATTGCGAGGGGAAGACGTTCCTGCATTTTCATCCCGCTCCAGAGCAGGCATCCGAATCTTAAGCTAGCTTAAGCTTATCCCTGAAGTAAAGGCGGAGACGATTGATGCGCGATTTTAAATTGCACGCCTCAAAAAAACGGGGGTGGGCAGGACAACAGGAGAAGCGCAGGCGCTTAGTTGACGCTTTCGTCCTCGTCGGCCGTCTTTTTACGAGACTTGGCGGCTTTGCGCAGATTGCGATACAAGTCGCGTTGTTCGTTTTTCAGATACTCGATCACGTCGAAGTCTTCTTTTTTCACCCGGCTTAGATCGATCTTCTCAATATGGACCAGCCGCAATAATTCGCGCACGGGTTTAGGCATGCTGCGCCCGCTTTCGTAGCGTGAGCCGCCACTTTGGGTTACGCCGATTTTGGTCCAGAACTCTTGTTGATTCAGGCCGAGTTTCTGCCTGACTTCGCGCGGGTCGATGTTGAAGCTGAACAGTTTCATACGCTGGTCTCTATGCGGGCGTTTCGCAAAAATGCGGGGAAATGCTAGCACAGCCCTGCCGGGCGGCGCGTGCGCGAAGGTCAAAATAGGTCAAAGGCCCAAGCGGGCGCAGCTTAATTGACGTTTGGGAGAGTGTCCGCTTTGCGTTAAAATCACGCCTTTTTTGGGTCTTGTATGGCATTGATTGTCCAGAAATTCGGCGGAACTTCGGTCGGCAGCGTCGAGCGCATCAAAGCGGTAGCCGCACGTGTGGCGCGCTGGAAAGCACGCGGGCACGACATCGTCGTCGTCCCTTCCGCCATGTCCGGAGAAACAAATCGTCTCATTGCTCTGGCGAAGGAGATTCAAGGACAGCCGGATGCCCGGGAACTGGATGTGATCGCGTCCACGGGAGAACAAGTCACAATCGGTCTGCTTTCGATGGCCCTGATCGCTGCGGGCGTGAAAGCCAAAAGCTATACGGGCGCACAAGTGCGCGTGCTGACGGATAGTGCTTTCACCAAAGCACGCATTCAGGCGATCGATGAAGAACGGCTGCGTTTAGATATCGCCCAGGGTTATGTGCCGGTCGTGGCGGGTTTTCAAGGCGTAGACGGTCAGGGCAATATCACGACGCTGGGGCGTGGAGGTTCCGATACTTCCGCCGTGGCATTGGCGGCTGCCTTGAAAGCCGACGAATGCCAGATTTACACCGATGTGGACGGTGTATATACGACCGACCCGCGCATCGTGCCCGAAGCGCGCCGCTTGAAAACCGTGACCTTCGAGGAAATGCTCGAAATGGCGAGCCTAGGGTCGAAGGTTTTGCAAATCCGCTCGGTGGAATTCGCCGGTAAATACAAAGTCCGTTTGCGTGTGTTGTCCAGTTTTCAAGACGAAGGAGACGGCACGCTTATCACATTCGAGGAAGACGAGAAAATGGAACAAGCAGTCATCTCGGGCATCGCATTCAACCGCGACGAAGCCAAAATCACCGTTACCGGCGTACCGGATCGCCCGGGTATCGCTTACGCGATTCTTGGCCCCATTGCCGATGCAAACATCGATGTCGATATGATCATTCAGAACGCCGGTGCGGAAGGTACGACCGATTTCAGCTTTACGGTTCATCGCAATGATTACAACCGTGCGGTCGAAATCGCGAAAAAAGTACAGGCACATATCGGCGCCAAGGACATCACCGGTGACGCCAAGGTATGCAAAGTATCGATGGTCGGTGTAGGGATGCGTTCGCATGTGGGCATCGCGAGCCAGATGTTCCGTACGCTGGCGGAAGAAGGCATCAACATTCAGATGATTTCCACTTCGGAAATCAAAATTTCCGTTGTGGTCGATGAGAAGTACATGGAACTGGCCGTCAGAGTCCTGCATAAGGCTTTTGGCTTGGAGCAAGCGGCTGCCTGATCAGGCAGCCATTTAGGTTTGACCCCGTCGGTAGCAGGACGTAACATCGACGCGGATTCGGAGAGCTGGCCGAGTGGTCGAAGGCGCTCCCCTGCTAAGGGAGTATGCGGTCATAAGCTGCATCGAGGGTTCGAATCCCTCGCTCTCCGCCAAATTAAAAAAGCCCCGTCTGGGGCTTTTTTATTGCGGAGGCAGCGAGCAAACTGCTTTGCTCGCGTGAGGGATTCGAAAGGTGACGGCGATGCGCGCAGCGCCGCAGAACCGCGGGCCGCAGTATGTGGCCGACCAAAACGCATGCGTTTTGGGACGCGCGAGCTTGCGAGTGCGGGCCTGAGCACCTGCGAAGGCCGAGGGATCGCGGATGCAACGCGAACCCGAGCAATCCCAGATGACCTTCGCGTAGCGAAGGTCGCAGTGTTCTGGCATGAGCAGCGAGCAAACTGCTTTGCTCGCGTGAGGGAGTTCGAGCGGGGCTTCGAGGATGTGCCTGCGCACATCCGAGCCGTGAGAACGGGCGAGCCTCCGTGCGAGCCCAATGTGCGGGCCTGAGCACCTGCGAAGGCCGAGGGATCGCGGATGCAACGCGAACCCGAGCAATCCCCAATGACCTTCGCGTAGCGAAGGTCGTGGCTTTTACACCAATTGCTGATGTAATCGCCCTACATCCACTTTTTCACCACCGCGCCAAGCGTTTCAGCGCGTACGGGTTTGGCGACCACATCGTCAAAACCGGCCTCAAGCAGCGCCGTGCGCTGATGCTCAAGCGGATAAGCGGTAAAAGCGATGAGTCGCGGTCGATTTTCCTCCCAGCGGGCACAAATCTCTCGCGCCACATCGAACCCCGTCATGCCGGGCATACTGATGTCGCAGAGCACGATGTCGGCTTGATGCTTGGCCAGCCATTCGAGTGCGGCGTCGCCGCCATAAGCAATTGCGGAGGTAAAACCTTGATGCGCCAACATCACCTGCGTAAGGCACGCCGTCATGGTCACATCTTCGACGATGAGAACGTCGCGACGCATGGCGCCTTCAATAGGCGCCGCACCGCCTTTTTCTTCATCCTCGCCTGGTGGCAGACCCGTTATCATCGCCAAGTGCAAGAGCGGTTGTGCCGCCCCATTTCGATCGATATTCGCTCGCAACGGCATCCTTCGTGCTCCTGCTTTTTGACTTACGGTCAATGCTAACCAAAATATACCGCCAAAGGCAGCCGGTGAAGACCGGAACTCCTATTTTGTCAAAATCGAGGCCATGCACCCTCAAGATTTGAACCTGCGCGTGCAATTGCGGGACGATCAAGGCACGTCGGCAGCGCTGGCCGAGCGCGCTTTTGCGCGCGCAACGGATGCCGTGGCGATAGGCGGCAACAAGGTGCGTATTCTGCGCGATGCTGCGGAGAATTATCCGGCCTGGCTAACGGCAATTCGGGCTGCGCAGCGCAGTATCTTTCTTGAGTGTTACATCATCTCGGACGATCGTATCGGCAACGAATTTGTCGACGCATTGTGTGAGCGCGCTCGGGAAGGCGTGCGGGTGTGGGTCATATACGATTGGTTGGGTTCCTTTTCCGCCGGCGCCTTATGGAAGCGTTTGCGCGAGGCGGGCGCCCAGGTGCGCGGCTTCAATCCGCCTCGCTTCGAAGAACCCTTCGGTTGGATCACTCGCGATCATCGCAAGATGCTTGCGGTGGATGGCCACTTGGGTTTTGTAACCGGCTTGTGCATCGCGGATCAATGGCTCGGCAATCCCGCCCGCAAAATTGAGCCGTGGCGTGACACCGGCATCGAGATACGCGGTCCCGCGGTTCTCGAATTGGAAGCGTCCTTCGGACAAGCCTGGAACGCCGCCGGCCCCGCGCTGGAGATGAGTGCGTTTACGCCCGGACCGATCTCGATTGCAGGGGATGTCGCCCTACGCGTCGTCGCCGGTACACCAACCAGTGCGGGCCTGTATCGCCTCGATCATTTGATCTCCGCGATGGCGCGCGAACGACTTTGGCTCACCGACGCTTATTTCGTCGGTGTGACTCCCTATGTGCGCGCACTGTGCGCAGCGGCATACGACAACGTGGACGTGCGCTTGATGGTCCCCGGCGCGAGCGATTTGCCGATCGTCAACCGGATGTCGCGCGCGGGCTATCGCCCCTTGTTGGAAGCTGGCGTGCGCGTGTTCGAATGGAATGGAAGCATGTTGCATGCGAAGACGGCTGTCGCCGACGGGCGATGGGCGCGCGTGGGTTCCACCAATCTCAACATCGCAAGCTGGATCGGCAACTACGAGCTCGATGTCGCGATCGAAGATGAAGGGATCGCACAGGAAATGGAGCGCATGTTCGAAGCGGACCTGAGCAACGCCACGGAGATTGTGCTCGGACGGCGGAATCGGGTGACCGCTACGACCTCCTCGCACGGCAAGCGAGCTTTGTCCGGTAGCGCGGGCCGCGCGGCGGCAGGCGCATTGACCATGGGCAGTGCCTTTGGCGCCGCGTTATCGCACAAGCGGGTGCTCGAACCGGCGGAGGCCGCAACATTGGCCGCCGTTGCGCTGCTGGTGTGTCTCATCGCTTTCGTGGCGCTCGCATGGCCCCGTGCGCTAGCCGTGCCGATCTTTTTGTTTTGCGCCTGGATCGGTCTCGCCATGCTGTGGCGTGCGTTCAGGCTGTACCGCAAAGGGAAAAGCGGGGCTGGGCAGGGCGCTAGTCCGGAATAAGGTCATCTGCTAGAATTCGCCCCCTGCGCCCGTAGCTCAGTTGGATAGAGTACTTGGCTACGAACCAAGGGGTCGTGGGTTCGAATCCTGCCGGGCGCGCCAAACAATGAAAGATTAAAGCCTCCTCTTCGGAGGCTTTATTTTTTCAGATCTCAGTGCTTCGTCTCCAGCTGCAATTATTTGCGCCGATCCGGCGTAACGGTACGGGGCACATGCCAGCGGCCTTCTTCAAGGAGCTTATCCGCTTCCTGCGGCCCCCAGCTACCCGGTTCATATAGCCGAACGGGCACGTCCGACTCCACAAGCGGGTCAACAATTCGCCAAGCGGCTTCCACGCCTTCCCGCAACGCGAATAGATTGTGATCGCCTTTCATTGCGTCGCTGATCAACCGATCATAAGCATCGGCCTCGTCATCGCGGGCATTCGATACGAATAATTCCACTGCATCGCCCGCCATTTTTTCGCCGGGGCGTTTGACGCGCGCCCCGAGCGCAATGGCGACACGATCCGGCCCCAAGCGAAAACGAAAATAGTTTCCTGCCGCGCCTGGCTCTGAAAACACGTCCGGTATCGGTTCGTTCAGTTCAACAACGACTTCGGTTGCGGTAACCGGGAGGCGCTTGCCCGCGCGGATATAGAAAGGCACGCCCGTCCAACGTTGCGAATCAAGACGCAGCCGGAGCGCGACATAGGTTTCCACTTGTGAATCGCGCGCGACGCCGGGCTCTTCGCGGTAGCCGAGGTATTGGCCACGTACGACATCCTCAGGCACCAAGGGTCGGATTGCGCGAAGCACGGCGATCTTGGCCGCTTGTTGCGCTTTGGTGCTGTCATTTTCCGGCGGGTCCATGGCCAGGATGCTGACGACTTGAAGCAGATGGTTTTGCACCACATCGCGCAGGGCGCCGACTTGTTCATAGAAAGCGCCGCGGCTGCCGATTCCGAAGGACTCGGCCATGGTGATTTGCACGCTTTTGACGCGTCCGCGCCGCCAGATCGGCTCGAGAAAGGAATTGGCGAAACGAAAATAGAGCAGGTTCAATACCGGCTCTTTGCCAAGGTAATGATCGATGCGAAACACCGATCCTTCGTCGAACACTTGTTCCAAAGTTTTGTTCAGGGCTTGGGACGATTGCAAATCGCGACCGAAGGGTTTCTCCACGATCACACGCGCATCTCGGGCGCATGCGGCCGCGCCCAGGCCTTCGACAACCACCGGGAACATTGACGGCGGAATCGCCAGGTAGTGGAGCGGATGGCGCGCCGTGCCGAGGGTATGCCTAAGCTTGGTGTAGGTCTCCGCCGTCTGATAATCGCCGCTCACATAGCGGAGTAAAGGCACGAGCTTGGCAAAGTGGTCTTCGTTGAACGTCGCGCGGTTTTGTACGCTTTTACGGACACGCTCGACCAGCTCGTCTAGCGCGAGCGGCTCGCGCGCGACACCGACGACCGGTACGGTCAAGCTGCCCCGCGAGACCATGTCGTAGAGCGCGGGGTAGATTTTTTTTGCCGCGAGATCGCCCGTAGCACCGAACAAAACCAGTGCATCGGATAGCGGTGGCATACGAGGGGAGCTCACAGGTTTTATGGGGGGGCTGCGTAATCGCAGCCCCGGATGCTAGGAAATGCTTTCCACCTTGCCGTCAAGTGCCATCAGTGTCAATTCGACTTTCATCTGCGGATACTTTTTTTGTATCGCCGCTTGCAGCTTGCGCAAATGGTCCGTGTGAACCTGCGTTTCTTTCGTCGGTTGTTGCGCGAAGTCCTCGCCTAAGAGCACCTTGTAAGCGCCGCAATCGCGATGGTCCATCACAATCACCGTATTGATGGCATGCAGCTTGATGGCGATATCCAGATGCTCCCAGAAGGTCTTCCGCCAGGCCGGATATTTGTCAGTGAGCGCGCCCAAGGAGGCGCCCGCGAGAACGATGTGATCGTAGTTGTCGCGTAAACCGCGACCGCTCATGTATTGCTCCACTTCGTTCATCAACCGAAAGTCCATGCAGCTCAACAGCAGGGCTTCCGTTTTGCCGGCGACGGCATCGGCAAGCGGCACGCCGACTGCTAGAAAGGCTGTTCCGCCCAACGCGGCGACACGCATGAATTTCCTCCGGCTGCTTTCTTCGCCGGTGTTCCCTACAAGATTTCGACGTGCTATGCCTTGCTTAGTCATTGCGCCTCCTTTTTGTTGTGGTTGGACCCGGCGCACTGCAGCCGGACCCTAAACGATAGTTGATTTAAGATTCTTTGTTGCGTTTTTGCGGGAACGAGACAGGGATGCGTATCGACAAGTGGCTCTGGGCGGCGCGTTTTTATAAGACGCGTTCGCTTGCGACGCAGGCAGTCGAGGCCGGCAAAGTGAAGCTGAACGGCGAGCGTATAAAACCAGCCAAGGAAATCAAGCCGGGCGATCCTTTATCGATCCGGATCGGTGATGTGGAATGGTCGATCAGCGTACGTGCGTTATCGATGCAACGTCGTTCCGCTCCCGAAGCCCAGCAACTCTATGAGGAATCCGTTGAGGCGCGCGCAAAACGGCTCGATGCCCTCGCGCTACGCAAGCAAACGGGGACCTTGCGTGAAGAAAGCGGCCGGCCCACCAAGCGCGATCGGCGAATGATCCGTCGCTTTACCGGGGACGCTTAAGCCGCGCGCAATCGACTATGGCGCCGGCGATTGCAAAATAGCTCGATTGGGGCCGGATGCTTGCGCTGAAGCGGTGCTGCTAGCGGGCGTTCAAAACTTCAATTTTGTTGCCCGTGACGCGGACGCGCTGGCCGGGTTTGAGTTGTGGATCTTGATCGAGCCTGATGACTTCCTGCTGACCGGCGTCGAAGAAAACGGTCACCTCATACACAGTCTTCGATACGTTTGCGTTCTCATCGCCTTCTTCATTGCGCACGACGCCTAGAATTGCCGTCTTCCAGTTGTTCTGGTTGATCGCTCTTTCAGTCTTTGTCTGGACCAAGCCGACGATGCCGACCTTCGGGACTCCCGCGGGCGGCGGGGGCGCGGGCGGTTTTGGGGTGCTTTCGCAGGCCGCGAGCAGAAAGCTAAGAACGAGTAAAAGAGCGATGCGCATGGCGTCATTCTATCCGGTGGGCGAGTCAGGACTAAAGCGTTAAAATACACGCCTTCCTGATCTAAACCTCCCTCTTTCATACCCCGGCGGCCGCATGCGGTTCGCTGCTCTCGATAATTGGATTCAAATTGATCGTCACCGCTTCACTCACCATGCAATTCGGGGGTAAGCCCCTGTTCGAAAACGTTTCGGTCAAGTTTGGCGACGGAAACCGTTACGGCCTCATCGGCGCGAACGGTTCGGGCAAATCCACGTTCATGAAAATACTGGGCGGCGACTTGGAGCCTAGCGCCGGTAGCGTTGCGGTCGATAGCAATGAGCGTATCGGTAAGTTACGGCAGGATCAGTTTGCTTACGAAGACCACCGCGTGATCGATGTCGTGCTCATGGGGCATACGCAGATGTGGGAAGCGGCGCAACAGCGCGACGCGATCTATGCAAACCCGGACGCGACCGACGAAGACTATATGCGCGCCGCGGACCTCGAAGCAAAATTCGCCGAATACGGCGGCTATGACGCCGAAGCCCGTGCCGGAAGTCTGTTGTTGGGTGTGGGCATTCCGGTGGAGCAGCATGGCGGGCCCATGAGCGCGGTTGCGCCGGGGTGGAAGCTTCGCGTATTGCTCGCACAAGTGCTGTTTTCCGATCCGGACATCATGTTGCTCGACGAGCCCACCAACAACCTCGACATCAACACGATCCGTTGGCTGGAAGGCGTGCTCAATGAGCGGCAGAGCACCATGATCATCATTTCCCACGACCGCCACTTTCTCAATAGTGTCTGCACGCATATGGCGGATCTAGATTTTCGCGAATTGCGGATCTATGCAGGCGATTACGACGGATATATGGAAGCCTCGACCCTGGCCCGTCAGCGGCAGATGGCGGCAAACGCCAGAACAAAAGAGCGCGTTGCCGAACTGGAAGATTTTGTGCGGCGCTTCAGCGCGAACAAATCGAAGGCACGTCAGGCCACTTCACGCCAGAAGCAGATCGAAAAGCTGAAGGTGGAAGACGTCAAACCTTCGAGCCGCCAATACCCCTTCATCCGGTTCGAGTACGACGAGCGCGACAAGCTGCATCGGCTGGCTGTCGAGGCACAGGCGCTGACCAAAGGTTATGGTCAACCCTTAATCGCGGACCTGAATCTCGCGATCGAGGCGGGGGAAAAAGTTGCGATCATCGGTCCGAACGGTGTGGGTAAAACCACCTTGTTGCGTTGTCTATGGGGTGATCTGACGCCCGATACCGGCAGCGTTAAGTGGGCCGAGAAGGCCAATCCGGGTTATTGCGCACAGGATCATGCGGCGGATTTCGCCGAGGACATGAGCCTGACCGAATGGCTGAGCCAATGGCGCGGTCCCGCCGATGATGAAACGAAATTACGCGGCACGCTGGGCCGCCTGCTTTTTTCCGGCGACGAGGTCAAGAAATCGGTGAAGGTCGTTTCGGGAGGAGAAGAGCGCCGGTTGATTTTCGGCAAGCTGATGCTGCAGCAACACAATGTGCTGCTGATGGATGAACCCACCAATCACCTCGACATGGAGTCGATCGAATCGTTGAACGACGCGCTAGATCGTTATAAGGGCACGGTAATCTTCGTTTCGCACGATCGCGAATTCGTGTCGTCCTTGGCTACGCGCATTATTGAATTGAAGCCGGCTGGGGAGGGCAAGCCGGCGGAAGTCATCGACTTCCAAGGTAACTACGAGGACTATCTGCGCAGCCAGGGCGTTTGAGGATGCGAGCCGCTCAAATGGCAGCGAAATTCACTGCTGCTGTCGAAGCCGTGCGTTTCTCGACGATGCGAAATTCCGCCACGGGCGAGCGCGACACTTCTCCATCAATCATGCGCGCCAGTTGTTGTTGAAGCTCGGTGTAGTGAGTTCCCAGCGTGTGGGCAACTTCCTCGTTCTTCACGGGCCACCATTTTTTCTCCCCGATGAAGCGCGTCTCGAAACGCAATTCGGTGGCGATTTCGAGGAACTCGTGCATCTGGGCGGTGTAGTACGGCGTCACGCCGGGCTGTTCCCAGAACGATTGGCGGATGTCCTTGTCGGTCATGATGGCGAGTACTTTTAAAAGGGTTAGGCGAGGGCGATGTGCGGCGCTTTGCCGATCGCGGGTACGCGTTCGATGGTGAGCGTTTCAGCGTGGGCGAGCATTTTCAATTGTTCGGATAAATTGCCCGGGTCGATTTCCAGTGCTTTCGCCCAATTGGTCACTGCGTCATCCGCGATTCGGGTTTCACCCCGCTCGACATGGGAGACATGACTGCCCAAGATAAGTCCCAGCCGGTGTGCGAGATCGGCACGGGAAAGCCCGAGGCTCAAGCGACGAGCACGGATGTAGCGGCCGAATTGCTTGGCCGCGGCGTTGGCGGAATGAGGGGTTTTCATATTCCGGTCATCGGCCCTACTTCCGGGAACTTGAGCCGGCGATAAGATTTAGGGGCCGAAATGTTAAGCTTTTCGCCTGTTTCTCAGACTTCGCCATGCTGCTCGTCAGAAAAATCCTTACAGCGCTGTTGCTTCCCCCTACAGGTCCTTTATTACTCCTGCTGCTGGGATTGTTCCTGACGCACAAGTGGCGGCGGTTCGGGTTGGCGCTAGCTTGGATCGCCACACTTAGCTTAGTGCTGCTATCGCTTCCACTGGTATCCCAGTCGTTGCGTGGATTGCTGTATGACCCGCCGCCCCTCGACTATGCCGCGGCTCACAAAGCGCAGGCCATCGTCATTCTTGGCGGAGGGAAGCGTCTGCAAGCGCCGGAATATGATGGCGCGGATACGGTCAATTCTTTCTCGCTTGAGCGGATTCGATATGGTGCATGGGTGGCCAAGCGCGTCGATCTTCCCTTATTGGTGAGCGGGGGCATTGTTTTCAGAGGCACTGCCGAAGCTTTGGTGATGCGAGATGTTCTGGAAAAGGAGTTCGGCATAAAGGTCCGGTGGGTGGAGCCGGATTCCAAGACCACGCATGAAAATGCGCGCCGCTCGATGCAGATACTGCAAACCGAAGGCATTCGTACCATCGTGTTGGTGACGCATGCCCTGCACATGCAACGTGCCATTGCCGAATTTGAAGCCGTGGGTTTTACGGTCATTCCGGCGCCGACCGTACTGCCGAACCCCGAGGTGAAGCGCGAACCCTTTGTGTTTTGGCTTATTCCAAGCAGTTCGGCTCTGCGTGAGAGCAGCTATGTTCTTCACGAATTGCTCGGCGACTTGGCGCGGCGGATGGGCTTATAGTGGATCGGACCGAGCGCTTTTATAAGATTGACCAGTTGCTGCAGCAAAAAGGCGTGGTGCGCTTGGACGAGTTCTTAGCCGCGCTCGATGTTTCGCGGGCGACTTTCAAGCGCGATCTCGAATACATGCGTGATCGTTTGCATGCGCCGATTGAATGGGATCGCGAAAAAGGCGGCTACCGTTTGGTCGGTGCCTCCGCCGATATGCCGCGGTATCAACTGCCGGGCTTATGGTTCAACCCGTCAGAGATTCGGGCGTTGCTCGCGATGCAGCAGTTGCTTGCCGATGTGCAACCGGGATTGTTGGAGCCGCATATCGAACCGTTGCGCGCGAGGCTGCGCTCGCTACTCGAATCCGGCGATCACTCCGCCGACGATGTACAACGGCGGATTCGGCTCGTCCATGTCGCGAAACGCAGCATGGCGCTACCGCATTTCCAGACCGTCGCGGATGCGGTGCTGAAGCGTCAGCGTTTGCATATCGTTTATGTCGCACGCGGCAGCAACGAGAAGACCGAGCGGGAGATATCGCCGCATCGCCTTGTGCACTATCGCGAGAATTGGTACGTCGACGCCTGGTGTCACTTGCGTGAGGACATCCGCAGTTTTGCCATCGATGCGGTGCATTCCGCTCAATTACTCGACAAGAAAGTGAAAGCGGTCCCGGACAAGGAACTGGATGAAGTGCTGGGGGCGGGATACGGGATTTTCTCCGGCAAAAAACTGAGTTGGGCGAAGCTGCGTTTTTCGCCCGAAAGCGCGCGGTGGGTCAGCGCGGAGCAATGGCATCCCCAGCAAAAAGCGAAGTTCGAGCCGGACGGGCACTACGTGCTGGAATTGCCTTATAGCGATCCGCGGGAACTTGCGATGGACATATTGCGGCACGGCCCTGCCGTAGAAGTGCTGGCACCACCGTCTTTGCGCGATTTGGTGCGCGAACAATTGAGGGCGGCGCTCGCGCGTTATTCATAGGCTCGTCGCCTGAGCCACCACCGCCGCCACACTCTGCGCATCTCAATCAGGGGGAGCGCAGCATGAAAATTCATCGCAATTCGAGCTTTACCGATCGCCTCGTAATGTCCGGCGGTTTGTTAGCCGTCGTCTGCACCGGTTTTTTCGGCGCCGAACCGCCGTCCCCGGAACGACTCTCGGCGATGCGTACAATCCCTTATATTCAACTTCAATGCGACGCCGAGGCGCGATTGCGTAGCCGTTGGTGTTCTCCTTAAATCCTCTCAGGCCTGGTTTTGCTCCACATCTTTCAATCCAATCGACTGGAAATCCTGGCAGATGACCTCGAGCGGCGACTGCGCGAAGCGCGTGGTACGCCGCTCGCGACGCAGACCATCATCGTGCAAGAGCGAGCGCTGTCACGCTGGCTTTCGCTGAGCTTGGCAGAACGATTTGGCGTCGCCGCCAATATCGCGTATCCCTTTCCCGCCGCGCATCTCTGGTCGCTGTTTGGCCGAGTGCTGAAGGATCTGCCGGCCGAATCGCCTTTCGATCCGGCCGTGCTGCGTTGGCATTGCATGAAGTGGCTGGAGTCTGCTGAGGCGGCGCGCCATCCGCGTTTGCAGCCCGTGTTGGCCGGCGGGACATTGCGTCGGCATGAATTCGCGCAACGCCTGGCAGCATTGTTCGATCGTTATCTGGTCTATCGCCCCGATTGGATCGATCACTGGCATGCGGGGAAATCGCATGGCCTCGGTGAAGACGAAGTCTGGCAAGCCGCTCTGTGGCGTGAAATCGCGGCCGCCACGCCTGCAACCATGCGCGCGCATCCGGCCGAGCGTTTCTTCGCCACGCTGGCTGATAACGAATCTGCGTGCGCCGCTTTGCCTAGGCATCTGCACCTCTTCGCGTTGCAGGCGCTGCCGCCCATGTATCTGAATATGTATGCGCGGCTGGCGGAATGGACTGAGGTGCATCTTTACGCGCTCAATCCCTGCGAGCAGCAGTGGGGCGACATCGTGCGGCGGCGCGAACAGGCCTTGAAACTCGCGCAGGCGGGCGAGGGCATCGATTTGCACTTGGAAATCGGCAACAATCTGCTTGCGTCGCTGGGCCGCCATGGCCGCGCCTTCTTCGACGCGCTTAGCGGCCTCAGCGCGGCCGAAGAGAGCGATTACCGCCGTAATGAGGCCACCACTTTGCTCGCGCTGCTGCAAAACGATGTGCTCGATCTGCATGAGCGTGAAGAAACCCAAGCGCTGGCTATTAACGATCACTCGGTGCAAGTGCACGTTTGCCACAGCGCGATGCGCGAAATCGAGGTACTGCACGACCGCCTGCTCGATGCTTTCCAGCGCGATCCGAGCCTCCGCGCGAGCGATGTGCTCGTTCTCGTGCCCAAGATCGAAAACTACGCGGCGGCCATCGACGCCGTGTTCGCTACGGCGCCCCCGCAGCGCCGTCTGCCCTATGTCATCGCCGACCGACCGCCACAAAAGGGGAGCGCGGTACTGCGCAGTTTCATGCAATTGCTGCGGCTGCCCGAGACGCGCTTGGAGGCCGAAAGCGTATTGAGCTTTCTGGAGGAAGCGCCGATTGCACGCCGTCAAAGTATCGTCTCTGATGATCTGCCGCTGTTGCGACAATGGGTGCGCGAGACAGGCATCCGCTGGGGGTATGACGAGGCTGCGCGCGCTGCGCTCGATCTGCCCGCCGTGCGGGAGCATAGCTGGGGCGCGGGCTTCGATCGCCTCATGCTCGGTTACGCCATGGCGGAAGAGGAATTGTTCGACGGTATTCTGCCTTATGCAGATATCGAAGGCGGCTATACGCAGATCGCGGGCCGTCTCAAGACTTTTGTCGACGCCCTGGCCGCATTGAACGATGAACTGACGCAGCCGCGCAGTCTCGCGCAATGGCGCAATTGGGCAGAGCGGACGTTGGCGCGGCTCTACGACTGCGATGAAGCGGAAGAGCGGGATGCGCAAGCGATCCGCGCGGCGGCGATGAAACTCGCGGTCGACGCGCATCGCGCCGGCTTCGAGGGGGCGGTGCCGGCGCAACTATGGAAACGCGAGCTCGCTGCGTTACTGGAAAGTGCGCCGTTTGGACAAATTTCTTCCGGCGGCATCACTTTCGCGGCGCTGCGCCCCCTGCGCGCGACACCGGCGCGCTTCGTCGCAGTGCTTGGCCTGAACGACGGCGAATTCCCGGGCAATCCGCCGCAGGCCAGTTTCGATCTGATGACGCGCCATCCAAAACCCGGCGATCGCCAGCCGCGCGATGAAGAGCGCTATGCGCTGCTCGAAGCGATGCTCGCCGCACGCGAACGGCTTTACCTGAGCTACATCGGCCGCAGCCAGCGCGACAACGCAGAACTGCCGCCCTCGCCGGTGTTGGCTGAAGTGCTCGAGACGATCCGCCGCAGTGTCAGCGGCAGCGAAAGAATCGTCATCGAACATCCTTTGCAGCCTTTCAGCCGACGCTATTTCAATGGTGAACTGTTCAGTTATGCGTCGGAGTATGTCCAGCCCGGGCCCATTGCTTTATCCGAGTCGCCATTCATACGACAAGCTTTGCCTCCCCTTGAAATGGAACCGCTCATCGAGTTGGAGGTGCTGCGAAAATTTTTGCGCAACCCCGCAGAGTACTTTTTGAGAGAGCGTTTGGGATTGCGCCTGACGGCAGGAGAAGAGGCGCTCGAAGGGAGCGAACCGTTCGAGCTCGACGCGCTCGCGCAGTGGAAATTATGCGACAGCGTACTAGGGCACTTGCTCCAAGGCTTGAGCGTGGATAGCTCGCGCACCCGCATGCGCGCGGCTGGATATCTGCCGCACGGCTACGCCGGTGATGCTTTGTATGCCGCCACCGTTGCGCAATTGAGGCCGCTGCATCGCGTGATCAGCGCGGCAGGGCCCTTGCAGCGTGAACAGATCCTCCTCCAGCAAAAAGGCCTGACACTCACTGGAAATATCGAATTTACCGGCGAGGAAGCGCATGTCTTGTGGCGCGTCGGCAAACTCGGCGGGCGAGAGCTCCTGCAGGCATGGGTCGCTCATCTTGCCCTGAATGCAGCGGGCCGCATGT
>DATEOW010000160.1:0-7355 GCA_035273665.1 Burkholderiales bacterium
CCCCCGGGCATGCGCTTCATTGCCGCGGCCCTCCGCTCAATGGCCCAAATAAACTTCGATGACTTTCGGATTCTTCTGCACCGATTCCATGTTGCCTTCGGCGAGCAATTTGCCCTGATGCAGCACGGTCACTTTGTGCGCGATGGAAGCGACGAACTCCATGTCGTGTTCGATGACGATCATTGAACGTCCCTTGCTAATGCGCTTGAGCAACTCGGCGGTCTTCTCCCGTTCCGAAACGCTCATGCCCGCGACCGGCTCATCCAGCATCATCAGTTCCGGCTCTTGCATGAGCAGCATGCCGATCTCCAGCCACTGCTTTTGTCCGTGCGACAGCAGGCCCGCCTGCATATCCAGGTACTCGGAGAGGAAAATGTCCTCGGCGACTTTGTGAACGCGCTCCACGACTTCAGTGCTGCGTTTGAACGCCATGGCGCCGAACACGCTGCGCCCGCGGGGAAAAGAAACTTCCAGGTTTTCGAAAACGCTGAGGTTGTCGTAGATCGAAGGCGTCTGAAATTTACGGCCAACCCCTGTGCGCACGATCTTGTGCTCGCTCATCTTGGTAAGCTCCTTACCTTTGAACTTGATCGTTCCCGCCGTCGCCTTGGTTCGACCGCAGATCAAATCGAGCACTGTCGTTTTCCCCGCCCCGTTCGGGCCGATCACTACGCGGAGTTCGTTTTTCTCAACGTAGAGATTGAGTTTGTCCACGGCCTTGAAGCCGTCGAAAGACACAGTGAGGTCTTCCACCATCAACGCGAATTCGTCTTTCATTCTTTTCTTCCTTAGTGAGCGGGCTGTGCGCCGAGCGCCGGGTCGCTATCGCTGCCTGGTGTCTTGGTCGTCGTACCGCTCAGCGGTGCTGCTGGCGGAGGCGAGGCAGGCAACGTCGTCTTTGCTTTGCGCTTCGCAAGCCAGGGTTGAATATGCGATTCCCACAGGCCCGCAAGTCCGTTGGGGAAAGCCATGACGACGGCGATAAACAGGCCGCCCATCAAGTACAACCACAACTCGGGAAAGGTTTCGGAGAACACGCTTTTGCCGTAGTTCACGAGCAAGCTGCCGTACACGGCGCCGATAAGCGACATGCGTCCGCCTACCGCCGCAAAGATCACCATTTCAATCGAAGGCACGATTCCGACGAGAGATGGCGACATAAAGCCCACTTGCAGCGTGAACATCGCGCCGCCGATCGAAGAGAACACCGCGGCTACGCAGAATACGAAAACCTTGAAGTTCGCGACGTCATATCCGGAGAACCGCACACGGTCTTCCTTGTCGCGCATTGCGATAAGCAACTTGCCCAACTTGGAGCTGAGCAGGAAGCGCCCAAAGAGAATGCAACCAAAAAGCAGCGCGCCATTGATGAAGTACAGGATGTACTTGGCCGAATCGTCGCGGATGTCCCAACCGTGTAGCGTTTTAAGATCGGTCATACCGTTGACTCCGCCGGTATAGCCTTGTTGGCCGATGATCAACACCGACAAGATCAACGCGATGGCTTGCGTGACAATGGCGAAATAAACATCGCCTACGCGACGTTTAAACATCGCCATGCTGATGATCATCGCCAGGATGGCCGGAACCGCGATGATCGCGAGGACCGTGAACGTAAAGCTTTTGAACGGCTCCCATAAGAGCGGCAGCGCGGTGATCTGATTCCAATCCATGAAGTCCGGAATGCCGGGCGTGGATTGAATCTTGGTACTGATCGGATCGGAGGCCTCAAGCTTGAGGAACATGGCCATCGCATAACCGCCGATGCCGAAGAACACCCCCTGCCCTAGGCTGAGAATCCCGCCGTAGCCCCAACACAAGACGAGACCAACCGCGACGAACGCATAAGACAAATACTTGCCCACTAAATTGAGCCTGAAGATATCGAGCGCTGCCGGAAGCACCACGAATATCAACGCAGCCAGTGCGAGCAAACCGATGAGACCCTGTTTGCCGCCCAACACGTTTTTATATATTGCTGTCATTGCAGACCTCTCAAGAATCTAAAACGGGCCACGCTTAACGCCGGACCTTCAACGCATACAAGCCTTGCGGTCGGATCATCAGGATGAGAATCACCCCGGTAAGCGTGAGGACCTTCGCCATCGAGCCACTCAGAAAGAACTCGGATGTCGCTTGGGTCTGTGCGATCAGGAAGGCCGAGGAAATCGTGCCGAGCAAACTGCTCGCGCCGCCGAAGACGACGGTGAGGAAGGTATCGACGATGTATAGCGACCCGCTGGTGGGTCCCGTCGAACCGATGGTCGTGAACGCGGCGCCAGCGATCCCGGCGATGCCGCACCCCAGCGCGAAAGTCATGCGATCGACTTTCTTCGTGTTGATACCGACCGCGCCACTCATTAAACGGTTCTGGGTGGTCGCGCGTACTTGCAGACCCCATTGCGAGCGGAAGAGCAGCAAAGCTAAGGTGCCCGTAAGTAAAACGGTCAAGCCCATCACGAACAAGCCGTTGATAGGAATGTCGATGCCTTCCGAAGGTTGGACCGAGCCCATCAGCCAGTCGGGCAACGTGGCGCTCACTTCCTTGGCGCCGAAAATGGAACGAAACATCTGTTGCATGGCGAGGGACAGGCCCCAAGTCGCCAACAACGTATCGAGAGGACGTTTGTAGAGATGCCGGATCATCGTCCACTCGACCAACAATCCCACCGCGAAGGCGATCAAGAACGCACCGGCGATCGCGAAGAAAAAGTAATACGGTGCAAAGGACGGCAGGTAATCGGTGGTGAGTGTGGAGAAGACGTAGGTCGTGTACGCCCCAATGGTGAGAAATTCGCCGTGCGCCATGTTGATGACGCCCATCTGCCCGAAAATAATTGCCAGGCCCAAAGCCATCAGCAACAACACGCAGAACACGGATAAACCGTTGAAACCCTGCATGGCCATGATCGCGCCGAATTCGGAAAACCACTCCATCACTATCCTCGCTGTTCTTTCTGATCGCTTTAAGCGCTGCCGTCATTCATTCGGAACCAACATCTGGTGCTCGATACTTGAGAGGGCATCCCTCTCACACCTTTCAACGCTGTCTTGCACTTTCAATTGCGCGCCGGTCGCTTCAAAGGGGGTTAAAAGCGACCGGGGGTTCACGCAATCTCCCTGCTGTTACTGATAGCCCTTGGGGAATGGGTTGGGTTCGATGAGGTCGGATTCGTAAATCACTTTGGCCTGACCGTCCTTCATCCACTCGCCGATGCGCGTCTTGCTCCACAGGTGATGGTTCTCGTGAACCTTCACGTAACCCTCGGGTGCGGTTTTGAGCTCGATGCCGGGCGACGCTGCGGCAACCTTGTCCACATCGAAGCTGCCTGCTCTTTCGACGGCTGCTTTCCATAGCCACGGGCCCAGATAGCCGGCTTGCGTCACATCGCCGATAACGGATTTCGGTCCGTATTTCGCTTTGAAGGCTTCGACGAATTTCTTGTTGTTCGCGTTGTCCAGCGATTGGAAGTACTTCATCGAAGAGTAGAAGCCGACGAGGTTCTCACCGCCGATCCCGAGCACTTCGTCTTCGGTCACGGACAGCGTCAGCAGCGTCTGCTTATCGGCGGTGACGCCGGCGGCTTTGAGCTGTTTGTAGAACGCCACGTTGGAGCCGCCGACTACTGCGGCGAAAATCACATCCGGTTTTTTGAGTTTCATCTTGTTGATGAGCGAACCGAACTGAGTGTTGCCCAGCGGGTAGTACTCCTCGCCCACCACCGTACCCTTGAGCACGTTCTCGATGTGTTTACGCGCGATCTTCATCGAGGTGCGCGGCCAGATGTAATCGGAACCGACGAGATAAAAGGTTTTTGCGCCTTTGGCTTTCGCGACCCAGTTCAAGCCGTCCAAAATCTGTTGCGTGGCTTCCTGGCCCGTATAGATCACGTTCTTCGACTGCTCCAAGCCCTCGTAGAAGGTCGGGTAATAGAGCAAACCATTTTCTTTTTCGAAGACGGGTAGCACCGCTTTACGCGAAGCTGACGTCCAGCAACCGAAGACTGTCGCCACCTTGTCGCTGACAAGCAGCTTTTTCGCCTTTTCCGCGAAGGTTGGCCAATCGCTCGCGCCGTCTTCCTGAATCACCTTGATCTTGCGACCGAGGATGCCGCCCATGGCGTTGATCTGATCGATGGCTAACTGTTCGGCCTGAATCGAGCCCGTTTCTGAAATCGCCATTGTTCCGGTGGCGGAGTGCAACTGACCCACGATCACCTCAGTGTCGGTGACAGCAAGTCCGGTGGTGTTCACCTTGGCCGTCGGATAAGGCTGTGCGAGCACGGGGGCGTGCACCGCACCCAGCAGCACCATCCCCGACAACGCAAGCATGATTTTTCGCCGTAAGGTATTCGACGAATCGGTATTCAAAAGGCGTAAACGCATTTCGCAGCTCCTGTTCATTAGTTCCCTGAAGCGCTCCACTCCCCGAGTGGATGCGCGTTGTTGCGGAACAAAACTTAGGGCTGCGGCGCGTCGAGCGAAATACGTCAAATGACGCATGAACGAAATGCCCTTGCGCGGTGCGTCTGCGTTTTTATTGGTGCAGCGGACGGATGCGCGCTGCGTGCGAAAGCGCGATCAAGCGCACAAAACAACTACTTGCGCGCGGGTCCACTTCTTGCGAAAGCGCTGTCGTACGGGGAATTGAACGTGGCATAGCGACCACGGCGGAGAAATAATGAGTGCAGTGGCCACGCAACGCATTGTCAAACTGCGGCGCGACTACAACACCTGGGTAGCGGACGAGACGCTGGAAGACTACGCGCTGCGTTTTACGCCGCGTGCGTTTCGGAAATGGTCGCCCTTTCGTGTCGCCAACACCGCGATCGGCGCCGTGTCATTCCTCGCGCTCGAAGCGATCGGCGGGTCCATCGCGCTGAATTACGGTTTCACCAACGCGCTGTGGGCAATCGTTGTTGTGGGCCTGATCATTTTCCTCACCGGCCTGCCCATCAGTTATTACGCGGCCCGATACGGGGTCGATATGGATTTGCTTACGCGCGGCGCGGGCTTCGGTTATATCGGCTCGACGATTACGTCGCTGATCTACGCTTCCTTTACGTTCATTTTCTTCGCCATCGAAGCGGCAATCATGGCGCTTGCCCTGCAGATGTATTTCGGCTTGGCGTTGCCGCTCGGCTATCTCCTCAGTTCACTCGCCATCATTCCGCTTGTCACGCACGGCATCACGCTCATCAGCCGCCTTCAACTGTGGACACAGCCCCTTTGGCTGGTGATGTTGATCCTGCCTTTTGCTGCCGTGCTTTACAAAGATCCCGATGCCTTCAACCGTGTCACGCAATTGACAGGACGCACGGCCGAAGCCGTCGGTTTCAACGCGCTTCTGTTTGGCGCAGCGGCAACTGTCGCGTTTTCCCTGATTGCGCAGATCGGCGAGCAAGTCGATTTCCTACGTTTTCTTCCCGAGCGCACGGCGAAAAACCGCAAGGCATGGTGGCTGGCCGTGTTGACCGCCGGGCCGGGCTGGATCATTCCCGGTGTACTCAAGATGCTGGGCGGCGCCTTGCTCGCCTTCCTCGCATTCGAACACGGTATCGACGCGCTCAAGGCCATGGAACCGACGCAGATGTATTTGATCGGTTACAGCTACGTGTTCAGCGATATCAGCGTCGCACTCGCCGCGACCGCGCTGTTCGTCATCGTGTCCCAAGTAAAAATCAACGTGACCAACGCCTACGCCGGCTCTTTGGCTTGGTCGAATTTTTTTGCACGTCTGACACATACTCATCCGGGCCGTGTGGTCTGGTTGGTCTTCAACGTCCTCATCGCGGTTGCCTTGATGGTATTGGGCGTTTTCGGCGCGCTTGAACACGTGCTGGCGGTGTATTCCAATGTTGCGATTGCCTGGGTCGGCGCGCTTGTATCGGATTTGGTGATCAACAAGCCGTTGGGGCTGAGCCCCAAGCACATCGAGTTCAAGCGTGCCCATTTGTACGACATCAATCCGGTCGGCGTCGGTTCAATGTGCATCGCCTCTTTACTCGGCATGAGCGCCTATCTGGGCGCATGGGGCGCGTGGATGCAAGCCTTCTCGCCTTTCATTGCGCTTGTGACCGCGTTTATTTGCGTACCGGCAATAGCGTTGCTCACGCGTAGCCGTTACTACATCGCGCGGCAGAGTAAAGCGTTGGCGAGCGCTGGACAGAATGTGCGCTGCTGTATTTGCGAACACGAGTTCGAATCAGAGGACATGGCACATTGCCCAGCCTACGGCGGTCCGATCTGCTCGCTATGCTGCACGCTTGACGCACGCTGCGAAGATCGCTGCAAGACAAAATCTCGCCTGGCCGATCAAAGCTTTCATTTCCTGCAATGGCTATTGCCGGCGCGGCTATCCGCGCAAGTCAATACCAGGTTGGGCCGCTACAGCGTTCTCATGCTCTGCATGACTTCATTGCTCGCCACGCTTTTTGCGCTCATCTATTTCCAGAGTGTGGGCGAAAGCGGGTTGCATTTGGATGGGAGCGCGCTCGCGCCCGCCTTCATCAAGATGTTTCTCGCACTTCTGCTCGTCGTTGCGGTAGGCGGCTGGTGGGTGGTGTTGGGCAACGAGAGCCGTCGTGTCGCGCAGGAAGAATCCAACCGCCAAAATCAGTTGCTGATGCGCGAAATTGAGGCACATCAACGTACCGACGCGGCACTTCAGCAAGCGAAAGAGGCGGCCGAATCGGCCAACCGCGCAAAAAGCCGTTATGTAACCGGCATCAGCCACGAACTGCGCACGCCGCTCAACGGCATCCTTGGCTATGCGCAAATCCTGCGCAAGGATCGCAACATTCCGGCGAATCGACACGATGCCATCGCGGTCATCCAACGTAGCGGCGAGCATCTACTGGGGCTAATCGATGGCCTGCTCGACATCGCGCGCATCGAGGCCGGCAAGTTACGCCTGGAGCGAGGCGAACTGCGTTTCACCGAATTTCTCGACGAGATCGTCAATCTGTTTCGCATGCAGGCGGAAAGCAAGGGACTCGATTTTCGCTTTTACGCGAAAGGTTCGCTGCCGGAGGTCGTCCACACTGACGCGAAGCGGTTACGCCAAATCCTGATCAATCTCCTTGCGAACGCGGTAAAGTTCACCGAGCACGGCAGCGTAACGCTGCGTATCGAGTACCGACGAGAAATCGCCCGTTTTGAATTTACCGACACCGGTATCGGCATTCCGCCGGAAGATTTGCAACGTATTTTCCAGCCCTTCGAACGCAGCGGCGCCTCACGCCTCAACGCAGCGCCGGGCACTGGCCTCGGCTTGACGATCACCCAATTGCTTACCGAGTTGATGGGTGGCGAAGTAACGGTCAATAGCACGCCCGGCGAAGGAACCACCTTTG
>DATEOW010000161.1:0-4251 GCA_035273665.1 Burkholderiales bacterium
TCCAGCCTATCGGCAGCGATATCGATCCGTGCGCGCTATTCATCGAACCTGCCGATGGTATTAGCCGATTCGACGCAGATTCATCAAATCATGATGAATCTTGCGACCAACGCTGCGCATGCGCTCAAGGGAGGCGCCGACGCGGCCATCGATGTGGAGTTGCGGGCCGTACATCTGGCCGAAGAGATGCGCTATATGGCGCCGGATCTTTCTCCCGGTTCCTATGTGCGGCTATCCGTTTCGGACAACGGCGCCGGGATGAGCAAGGACGTGATGGACCGGATTTTCGATCCCTATTTCACCACTAAAGCGCTCGGTGAAGGAACGGGATTAGGACTGTCTTCGGTGCACGGCATCGTCAAAGCACACGGCGGGAGCATTTCGGTTTATAGCGTGCCCAACAAAGGCACGACCTTTCACTTGTATTTTCCCGCTTTAACAAACAACGAGGCGGTGTCGCTGCCTACCGAAACGCCCGCAACGCGAGGGCAGGGTGAAAGAATCCTTTATCTCGACGATGAAGAACCTTTGACTTTTTTAGCCGAGCGCATGCTCAGCCGTCTCGGGTACAAGGTGAGCGTCTATACGAATCCGAATCTGGCATTGAACGCATTCGATGCCAATCCCGACGCAATCGACGCCGTCGTTACAGATCTATCGATGCCGAGAATGTCCGGCTTCGATGTTGCCAGACACGTTCTTGGCAAGCGTCCCGATATGCCGGTGCTCATTACTTCCGGCTATGTAAGACCCGAAGACCAGGAAACCGCTCGCAAACTCGGTTTGGCTGATGTCATTCTGAAACCGAGCACGGTGGACGAACTGGCGATGGCGCTAAGCGCGGCGCTGAAAAACCGGAATCGACAAGCTAAAGACATTCCGGATGGCAAGGCGAGCGGTTCGGACTGAAGCGAGTCAAGCAGTCAGCTCAAGCAAAAGCGCATCCGTTTGATGTCAGCGCGCGTCCGTCGGTGCTGGCCGTGCGATCGCCACTGACCCGATGACGCGCCCGTCGCTGTCTTTCACCAGATTAAGGCTCAATTCCACATAGGCTTTACCTGCCGTTTTGTGGATACCTCGCGTACGCATGATTTTGCCGTAGTACTTGCTGACGCCGCTTTCCACCGCGGCGGTGAATCCCCGCCAGTGCGCCTCGCGCAGTTTCTCCGGAATCATGATGTCCAAAGAGGCGCCTACCGCTTCTTCGGCAGAAAAACCAAAGAGCGCTTCGGCCCCTGGGTTCCACCAGCGGATAACGCCCTCTCGGTCCGAATAAATAAGCGCGTCGCCGATGCCGCGGACGATCTCTTCAAAAGGAAGCTCACTTCCCATTTCCCGCCTCCTACAAGCTAAGGACTGCCAGTATCGTCTTAGATGCCTGCCCACGTTAGCGGTTTGCCTTATCGCCTTATCGAGCTACCTGATCGCTATGAATGGCGTACTGGTTCCGGGATGAGCGGGAGAACGTTACGGCAAGCTGAGCGTTTCTTGATGCGGTTGGCCTCGAACATGAGGGACATGAGGGACATGGGGGACATGAGGGACATGGGGGACATGAAGGACATGAAGGACATGAGGGGAATGGCACCGACACCCGCCGCTCGGCCGATTTCACGAGCTAAGCGTGGCCGGCGCGGCGCTCGACCTCTTCTACCGTGCCGAGCGTGAAATAAAAGGTGGCGCCTTTGCCGGGAGAGGATTCCGCGTAGATTCGACCGCCATGTCTTTCGATCACGCGCTTGACGATGGCGAGTCCGATGCCATTGCCTTCAAATTCCGCGTCAGTATGCAATCTACTGAAGGGAGCGAATAGTCTTTCCGCGTGTTGGAGATCGAAACCGACGCCATTGTCGCGGATATAGAAGGTGTCTTGGATACGGCCCACTTCAATCTTTGTCGCGTCTGTTTGCGTGCTGTATTTCCATGCATTCGAGATAAGGTTTGTCAGTGCAAGTCGCATCTGTCCTGCGTCTGCGCAGACACGCATATCTTCGGTGTTCATCCGCAATTCATAGCTGCGATGAGGATCGTCTGCGGCGATTTCGGCCACGATTGCCCGGATAAGATCCCCCAGATCGATTGACGCCGGCCGCATCGGTGCTTGGTTCGTTTTGAACAAAGACAATACATCGGACAGCAAACCGTCCATCTGGCGAGCGCTATGGTGAATGCGGGAAAGCATCCGCTTCGCGTCATCGGGCAAGGAATCGCCGTGTTCGCTATGGATGGCTTCACTGAAGCTGCGGATTCGGCGGATCGGCGCGCGCAAATCGTGCGACGCGGAGTAGTTGAACGCTTGCAGGTCCTCGTTCGCTTGTGCCAATTCCGTCGTGCGCACACGCACACGATGCTCGAGTTCCTGGTTGAGGTCTTCCAGATCTGCCTCGGCTTTTCTACGGCTTGCGATATGGCGTGCGAGCAGCGCCGTCATTGCGATCACGACGAACGCGAAGATGCAGAATGCAGCGGTCCGCTGCACGACGCGTTCGCGCCATCCACTTAAAAGTTGTTTGGTGCTCAGACCTACGACGACGGTGAGCGGTAGATTTTGCAATCTGCGCGCAGCATAGATGCGCTCGATCTGATCGAGGGGGCTATGCATGATCGGCAAACCGTCGCGTCCGACCAAATCCTTGAAACGGATCATGATGGCAGTGGCATTCAAGCCGAGGTGCTCCGGACGAAAAGGGTGTCTTGCCAACAGGACATTGTCCTCTCGAAGCAACGCGATGCTCGCATCCCGGTGATTGCCGAGAATGCCGTAGAACTCCTTGAAATAATCGACGCGGAACAGTGCCGCGACGATGGCATCCGTGCCGCCATCTGTTTTACGTAGGGCCCGGGTGACTGGAATGACCCAACGCGAACTGCCGGGGTTGTTCATCGGACCCCGAATGATCGTCTCCGCCGGTAGCTCCATCGGCAATCCAATGAAAAGACGGTCGCCATAGGCGCCTTTGATATGCGGCGCGATGGCCGGATCATCAACGAAAGCTTCGGGCTTGGGAGGATGGGGTCTTACCGTCGTTGCGACAATGATGCCGCGCGCGTTGAACAGAACGAGTCGGTCGAGTGGCGAACTGGTTGGTGTCAGCGCTTTGAGCCACTCGTGCGCCGTTTCGGGCGATACCCGGTCAAGCCCACCCGCCCGCGCCACCATCTTGTCCACGCTCGCCATGGAAGAGGTGGCTTGTGCGAAGGTTTCGACGGTATGTTTTTCCAACGCCGCGACCGCCAGGTTCAACATGCGTTCGCCTTCGGCCAGCGTGGTGTGGCGATCGACATAGACCTCTCGGGCCGTCAGCGCGCCCCCAGCGACAATGACGACCAACGCAAGCGACGCTATCGCAATCTCCGATCGCATTCGACGTGGCCATTGGGCTAGACCGCCAGAAGCGACGCGCATGAACCCTAGCCCTTCTCTCGGAATGTGACAACGGGCGCATCTTACGACGAATGCTCCCCTTCGCTTCTAGCCAAGTATCCGGGTGACTGACGAGAAGGCCACATGCTCGTGTAAGGACGTCGCGGGCTCGCGATAGCGATAGTTATGTATGCGGGGAGGAGTCGTCTCGTTCGGCCTGTGCGCGCAGACCAGACGACGATGGGGAGGAGGGGTGCAGGGCACGACCGTCAATCGGTCTTCTGTTTATGTATCTCGGCGCTCCGGCGGCAGAGTGAGCCGGTATTGTCTTCTTCGTGCGGAGGCCAGTTGCGGCAGTGGATCAATAACCTTGGAGGCCGGACCAGCCCTTGTCTTTGAGACAAAGAATCAAAGCGCGCGTCATGGTCGGCGAATCCGGCTTGGGGGCATGCGCGGGGCCGAGCTCGGCGACGCAACGAGATGTGTCGGCGTTGAGATCGCCCGCACCGGCACCCATTTTTCCCCAAGCGGCGACGTTGAATAGCGTCATCGGATCGGGCGGCATTGGATTGCCTTTTCCATCCTTTTGCACTGTCTCGGCGGGGCCAGCTGCGCTGCCCAAAACGCCGGGTGCACGGTTGTCCGTAAGCACGGGAACGCTCAGCGGATTGAGGCGGAGGTCATTCATTTTATGTACGCTCCAGCCTGCCGCCTGCATACATTGGTCGTAGTTCTTGCGCGGTGTTCGGCATTCGCGATCCGCTGCTCCGAATGCGTCCGCTCCGGCGCCCTGTTTGAAAGAAACTTGAGTGCTGCATGCGGCCAGGAACATCAGCCCGAGGAGGGGGAATTTCGTATGCGGGGCGCCCATGTGTTGAACAAGTATG
>DATEOW010000162.1:0-11491 GCA_035273665.1 Burkholderiales bacterium
GAATACACCGTGCGGCCATCGATGAGGACCAGCAGTTTGTTGCCCAATGCGTTGTTGAATCCCCGGGCGCTAATCGCATAACTGGCGGCGCCGAGGCGAGCCACCTGGAGGTTGGGCGCCAGACGGAGTGCCTCCGGCAAAGTGGTTACACCTGCCCGACGAATGTCGTCATTGGTAATCACGTAAATAGAAGCCGGCGCCGTGGCCAAACGCTCGGGCTGCCGGGAGACCGAGGTGATCTCGAGATTGCTGAGCTGCTCGAGCGAAAGATCGGCTAACGCGAACTGATTAGCATGCGCCGCACTGCTAACGGCCAGGGTAAATGCTGCCGCATAGCTTTTCGCCTTGAAAGGCAGGGCCGATTCTCGGGCATCCCCTGTAATCGAACTGCGGCCTTGAGTGGGTGATGGATCCCAGAATTTAGGCCGGCGCATCGTTTCCTCGCCCGGCCTTCATACACAAAGTCATGGTCATGCGCGAAGCCAGGGTTTGCACTCACACCGTGCTCGAAGTACATCCTATGAAGCAAAACGGGTGAATTCAAATGAAAGCGCGAAGTTTCCGGGGGAAATGACTCTTTTTTCACATGCCGCCCTAATGGCCCGCCCCGGAGAGTGATCGGGAGACGCGCTATTTGGTCGAGCGCGCGATGCGAGTCTTCACCGTTTTGAATACCGGGCCCCAAGCGGGGTGCCCCGCTTCAGCAGAAGTCAGCTCAAGGGCGGGATCAAGGGCCAAGGCGGCCGCAAATTGTTCGCGGCACGCTGCCTCACGTCCAGCCGCGCAATCGATGAACGCAAGATATTTATGTGCGGTAACCCGATCCTTGGTGAAAGCCAAACCTTCGCTCAACGCCCCGTTCAGGCTTTCGGCGGATTTTTTAAAGGCGCCCTCTTCATATTGATTCAACCCTTCGAGCAGCAGCCGTTCGCCTTTGCCTATCACGCGGTCATCCCAGCCCTTTTCCCGGAGGCTGGTTGCCGAGCAGGCGCTTAATGCAAGCGCGATCAATACGAAGCTGAATATGCGTTTCATTAGGTTCATTCGAATTTGTGCTTAATGCGGCGGGTATCGCCCGCCCCGATGTTGATTTCTACCGCATATGGTGTGAGATTGCCATTGCGAATTTCGATGCGATGTTTGCCGGGCGCCAGCGAGATGCTCGATAGCGGTGGTGTCGTGCCGCGCGATTGGCCGTCGACGAAAACTTCACCCCAAGGCGCCACCGCGACTACGACCGTCGCCGTTTCAGCCGGTGTACTGGTTGAGGTCGAGGCGGAACCAGTAGATGCCGCCGGAGCGGCGGACTTGCGGGGCTTTCCAGCAGGCTTCGTTACTTTTTCTGGCGTCGTGCTCGCGGTCGGTACCTCGGCGAGAACGCCCTGCTGGGTGGGCTGCGCATCAGTCGGTTCGAGTTTAGGCGGGAGCAATGACGATTGTGTCGGGGGCTGCAATTGGGTTGGCTGCGCAATCGCGACAGGCGCTGCAATCGGTGCAACCGGCTGAGCATCGACCGGCGCCGGAAGGGCCGTGTTTGGGGATCGCAAACTAAATCCGACGCCGACAAGTACGACCATACTTAATGCCGCCATGGAATAGAAAGCCGCCATAGGCAATTTGCGGCGTTCTGCTTTAAGAGCGGGTTGCGCCGTCATTTCCACCGTTTTTTCGCCATCGCTGACCCGGCGACGACGTGCTTCCTTGATGCGCTTGGCTCGTGCAAGCGTCTCGTCCCGAGAAAGGCTGCCGCCGGTGATGCCGAGGTGATGCTTTTTGAGAAGCGAGGAAAGCTCCCGCAACAACGCCCGCGAACTGGGAAAACGATCTTCGGGCGATTTGGCGAGCATCCGCGCAATCAGCATCTCTACGTCGGGCGGTATCTGGGAGTTGTAAACACTCGGCGGCGGGGGTTGCTCTTCCTGCACCGCTCGCATGATCGCCGGTAGATTGTCGCCTTCGAAAGGATGTTTGCCGGCAAGCATTTCATAAAGGATTGCGCCTAGCGAAAACAAATCGGAGCGGCCATCGACGGTTTCTCCCCGGATCTGTTCCGGCGACATATATTTCGGCGACCCAGCCAGCTCACGATCCGCCGTACTACTTGCGGTATTCAAGCGCGCAATACCGAAGTCGGTGATCTTCGCGCGGCGGCTTCCGACAAGAATGACGTTTGCGGGTTTGACATCGCGATGCACGACGCCATGCTCATGCGCATAGGCAAGGCCACGGGCGATCTGCGCCGTAATTTCCAAGCCACGGCCGACCGAAATGGGATGCCCGCCATCGAGCATTTCCCGTAAGGAGCAACCCTCAAGCAATTCCATGGCGATGTAAGCGCAGCCCTGGGCTTCGCCCGCGTCATAGATTGTGACAATGTTTGGATGACTCAAGCGCCCGGCGGATTTTGCTTCGGCAAAAAAGCGATCTTGCGCTTCGCCTTGCTGTTCGCCCAGACGGCGAAAATCGACGGTCTTAATGGCGACGACCCGATCGATAATCGGATCGCGCGCCTTGTATACGATGCCGGTCGAGCCACGGCCGATTTCGGCGCCGAGCTGATAACGGCCTAGTTGTAAGGGTTCACCCATCTTGGTATTTGTCGTGACGGTCGGCGGCTATTCTGGCTGAGAAGTTCCCGGCGGGCGATGCGAACGTCATCAAAATCATCATTTTTCCCAAGTCTGAGAAATGATTCGCTTTGTCGGCGCCTCGCGCTCCCCTACTATTGCCTGCGAATTCACTCACATGCGTCCGATTCTGAGCCGCGCGTGAAATTGTCCACGCTTTTATGACGTCCGCATACGAACGGACGAGGGAAACAATGAGCCAGTTAGAGCTGGAAGTGGCGAGTCGGACCGATGCGGGCCGGGTACGATCCTTCAACGAAGACAGCGTCGCCGTAGACGCCGCCGCGGGCATTGCCGTCCTGGCCGATGGCATGGCCGAGCGGCGCGGGGCGGAAATCGCCAGCAAGCTCGCGACCACGCAACTTTTAGATAAGCTGCGCGCCGGGGGTTCGGTGCGGGATGCTTTCGCTTCCGCAAACCAAGCGGTTTGCAACCACGTCAAAAATGACCCGACCACGCGGGGCATGGGCACTACGCTCGTGGCCGCCTGGTTCCGGGACGACCGCGTCTCTATCGCGCATGTGGGCGATTCGCGTCTGTACCGTTTCCGTAACGGGAGCCTCGAACGGTTGACGATCGACCACTCCTTGATTCAGGAAGCGCTCACCTCCGGAAACATCACGGATGATGAAGCGCGTCTTTCGCAAAGTCGCCATCTCGTGACCAGGGTATTGGGCGCGGAAGAGTCGGTCGTTCCGGATTTATCCGAGCACGAAGTGAAATCCGGCGACATCTATTTGCTCTGTTCCGACGGTTTGCATGATCTCGTCGACGATAACGATATCGCGTTGGCGTTGGAAGTGCTGCAGCCGGATCTCAATTTAGCTGCATCGACGCTGGTAGATATGGCGAACGACCGTGGGGGGCTGGATAACGTGTCGGTCGCTTTGGTGAAGGTGAAAGAAACGAAGCGCAAGGTCAATGGGTCCGGAGCCAAAGTGGCGGTGGAAGCACCGCGCGGCGGCGGCCTATTCGGCTGGTTCCGTAAAACGAAGAGCAACTAAGGGCATAACAAAATGGCCAAGCTCGTCATTAGCAAGAGCGAGAACATGCTGGGTTCTCGTTTTCTCGACAACGCACGTATTTCGATTGGCCGCGCGAGCGGGAACGACATCCAACTCGACGATGCGGCGGTCAGCAAACAACATGCGGTCATCGAAATCGTAGGCAAGGATCATATCCTTGTCGACATGGGCAGCTCGAACGGCACCTATGTTAACGGTGGGCGCGTTGCGCGGCACATGCTTCGTCACGGCGACGTCATTGAAGTGCGTGATTTCCAATTACGGTACGTCGACCACAAAAGCGTGGTGACCGGCGAGGGCGACCGCACCATGGTCGTTGCCCGCAGTGAGCTAACGCCGCCACCGCAAATCGGCAATTCCCCTCCCGGCCTCACCAATAGCGCGCCGGCTTCCGCGGCGCGCGCAACGAAAGTAAACTTTGCCCAAGGGAGCATTCGCGTCATGGCGGGTGGAGTCATTGGGCGCGAAATTCAGTTGGACCGTCCCTTGATGCCGATCGGAAAACCCGGTGCCGCACGGGCAGCGATCTTCCGCCGCACGAATGGTTTTTTTGTTGCGCGAGTCGACGGACATCCGCCAAAGGTGAACGGCAAACCGATTTCCCCCGGCTGGCAACTTCTAAGCAATCGGGATTTCATTCAGGTTGGCGAGGAAACGGTACAGATCTGGATCGGCAAGAAGGCCGAAGCAGCATAAAGCTGGGTATGCGGTCGCTAGTTTGCGCGTCGCATTGCTCCCCCAGCTTCGGGCGTGCCGCTCCCTTTGCTTAATGCCTGCGTGAGTACATGCGGTTCGGGGAGTTTCAACAAGCGATACAGGCGGGCGAGGTTGTCACGGTAAAGTTGGTCGAAACGAGCCACCGCTTCGGCCGGGTTGTAGTCACCGAGCCACCAAAACCAATCGGAGGATTCGCAACTGGCAAGTTGCCGCGCCGCTGCTTGGACTTCTTCCTCATTCAAACGCCCGCTCTCAATCACAAGGTCGAAACAATGTTTCGCCTCAACGAGCAAATCCCAGGCTTTGTTTTTTTCGGCAGATCCGATCCAAGTGCCGAAGTCGCCATGAACCCAGCTACCCGCGACGAGTTTATCCAACGACGCCGGCATGTGACTGCGTGTGTTCACAACCTCGGCGAAAGTGGTCGAGCGGATGCGCTCATGCATTTCAAGCGCGGCGTATAGCGCTTCGACAAAATAAAATCCGTTGTACGGGTAATACTCCCAACAGTTCTCGCCGTCCAGAATGACGCTGACGAGCGGAGGTTTCACCGAATCCTCGTTACCTACTTTTTCGGCAATGGCTTCGAGTTCGGCCATGAAATTTAGTGCGGCGTCGCGGCTATGCCATTTGGCGTATTCGAACCCGATGAGGTCGGAAAGCCGATCGTCGCGAAAGAAAACGACCGGTCCACCGCTTCTCAGCTTCCAAGGTTGATACAACCAATGCTCGGAATCGACGGGCGCTTCCGCCCCGCTGCGCAAACTATTCGCGAGCACACCCTCGCTACTTGCGGTCCATCGGCAACCCATGTCCCCGAGCAAGTTGAGGAATGCCGTTGAAACCGCGCCCTCCGCGGGCCAAACACCTTCGGGTTTTTTGCCGAATCGCTTCGTGTGCGAATCCATCGCAGCCTCAACATGGAAACGAACACGGGCCTGCCCGCCGGGATACGTTCGCGCAGTTGGCAGCGGAAAGCTCGGTCGTGCTTCGCGCGCTGAACTGAAGTCGAGCAATAGCGGCGCGAGCGGATGGAAATGCGGCGTGGCAGACAATTCCACACGCCCGCTTTGCGCCAATGCGGCGTATCGGGGAATGATGCCGCTTACTATTTCGCCGATAAGGTTATAGAGAGCGAGACGTTGCTGCTGCGTGAAAGCCATACCGATGCTGATCAGTTGGGTGACGATCTCCGCGTTGCGACGTACGGTCTCACCCGTCCAGGCAAGGTGATACCAGACGATTAGATCGTAGTAATAGCGATCGCTCAGATAAAGAACGGCATCCGGGTGGTGCCGTTCCAGCGAAGCCAGCAGATCATGTAGCCGCTGGTAAGCCGGATAAGGGACGACCATTTTTTCATGGTTGGCGTTGAAGCAAGTGTCGACGATGAACTGTCGTTCGTTCTCGCTTAAGGATGTTCCCTCATCACGCCGCAGGAGTCGCAAAAGCGGGTCCCGGACTTCGCCTGCCGCGAATTGTTCCGCATAATCTTCGATCTGATCGAGCAATACGGGCACGAGGTTGACGACCGCGCGCATATTCCGATGTCGTTCGAGATGCGCAGCCATGTCGCTGTAATCCTTGAGCGCATGGAGATAGACCCAAGGTTGCGTAAATTCTCCGCTGACGTAATCCCTGTAGTCAGGCTGATGCATGTGCCACATCAGCACGAGATCGAGTCTATGTGCCATATCGGTTGCGCGGCGCTAACGCGCGTGGTGAACTTTCTGACCCAGCATCTCCGGTGTAACTAAAGCTACTCCGTTCTGTGTGACGTGAAAGCGCTCGCGATCGGCAACAGGATCGACGCCGATTTTTATGCCTTCCGGAAGTTTGCAGTGCTTGTCGACCACTGCTCGACGAACCGTCACATGCCTTGCGATTTCCACGTTCGGCAAGATAACCGCATCCTCCACGGAGGAGAAGCTGTTGACACGAACGTTGGAAAAAAGCAGCGACCGTCTTACGCTCGCGCCGCTGATGATGCAACCACCGGAGATCAGCGAGTCGACTGCCATGCCGCGGCGATCATCGTTGTCGAAAACGAATTTGGCCGGCGGTAGCTGTTCTTGGTAGGTCCAGATGGGCCATTCCCGATCGTAAAGATTCAAATCCGGCGTCACCTTCACCAATTCCATATTCGCTTCCCAATAAGCGTCTACCGTCCCGACATCGCGCCAATAGGACATCCCCGCGCTGCCATGCACGGAACTGTCGCTCAGAAAATGCGCGTTGACGCGATAGGAACGCGACACCAGATAAGGAATGATGTCTTTGCCGAAGTCATGATTCGAACGCGGCATGTCTGCGTCGCGGATTAATTGCTCATACAAAAACGATGCGTTGAAAATATATATCCCCATACTCGCGAGCGCCGTATCGGGTCGCCCAGGTATCGGTGTCGCTTTGGCGGGTTTTTCCGAGAATCCGGTCACACGTCGTTTTTCATCTACCGACATGATCCCGAATGCACTGCCGGATTCGACAGGGATTTCTACACAACCGATGGTGAGATCGGCCTGCTTGCGAACGTGCTCCTCAAGCATTTTGCCGTAATCCATTTTATAAACATGGTCGCCGGCAAGGACGAGCACGTAGCGCGGATCGTGAAGACGCAGAATATCCAGGTTCTGGAATATCGCATCCGCGGTGCCTTCGTACCAACTCGAATGCAAACGCTGCTGCGCCGGAAGCAGTTCAATGAACTCGCCCAGACGACCATCGAGAAAAGACCAACCACGTTGGATATGGCGAATGAGGCTCTGCGCTTTGTACTGCGTGAGTATGCCGATGCGGCGGATACCGGAATTGACGCAATTGGAGAGGGTGAAATCAATGATCCTAAACTTGCCGCCGAAAGGCACCGAGGGCTTCGCACGCCAGTCCGTCAGTTGCTCGAGGCGGGATCCGCGCCCGCCCGCCAGCACCATGGCCAGCGTATCGCGCGCAAGCATCGGAATGGAGGGCGGGCTGATTTCCATACCCACCCCCTCGGCGCGAGTCTGCTCCGCCTCGTGCCCATCCGTCACGCTGTTCATGTGCTTCCCACTATACGACCCCGCGCAAGTATGCCAGCACAGTAGCATGACACTTGCTCGCCTTGAATTGTTTTGGTTCTAAACCGCAGTCAATCCTGCTATCCGCCGATGCCGACAGACGCGCCCTTATCCTCGTCATTGAGCCGTGCATTAAGTTCGATCTCTGCTGAGATCCAATCTTCTATTTCATAACCCGGCGCGAAACCGCGTCTTTCCGCCCGGTAATACGCCGCTTCGGCGATCATGCGGGCCAGGTCGTCGCTTCGAGTCTCTGCGGCAGGTTCCATCCGTCCGCCTTCGTTGGACGTATTTAAAGTCAAGGTGTTGTCTTGATCTTGCAAAGAAGGTTGCGCTTCGGCTTGCTGATCCTCGAGCGCTTTGGGCAGGTCAAAACCCACTACGGCGTCCGCGCCGGTTGCCGGTGTGTTGGTTTTCCGTTTAGTCGGCGCACTGCGTTGTTTGGGAATGGTCGGTTCGGTCATGTCTTTCTCCTGAATGAAAAGGCGACCACAGAAGTTTCAAAATAGCTCAAAAACCCAGCCTATTCACCCCGCGCTGCCAGCAAAGTGGCTCCAAGCAAACCCAACTGTTCGTTCAAAACGACATGGACGGGCATGCGCTGCGCCACTGGCGTGTGATGCCCTTTCGCGTTGAAAGCCTCAAGCAAGCGACTTGCCTGCAAAAACTCATGGATGCGCGGGGCCACGCCGCCGGCCATAAAGACTCCCCCGCGCGCCAGAATGGCCAAAGCATGGTCGCCGGCCACAGCGCCATAGCAACGAGCAAAGATTTCCAGTGTCTGCTTTGCCGTCGGGTCGTTTTTTTCCATCGCGCGACGACTCACCTCCGGCGGCGAGATCCGTTCTCGGCTTAAGATGGAAAAAATACGCGCAATGCCGGCCCCGGATATGAGCATTTCATCGCTCACCCGCCCTTCGGCATCGTAGATTGCCCGCCATATCTTGAGTTGTTGTTCGTCAATCGGCGCGAAGCTGGCATGCCCGCCCTCTCCCGCCAGGACGCGGTATGAATTTCCGATCCACAGACGATAGGCGACGCCCAGCCCAGTGCCTGCGCCGATGACCAATTGCGGCGCCTGCGCCATTGGCTGGCCTGCTTGCAGCGTCAGCAGATCATCTGAAGCCAGCAAATCGATGCCATAAGCCGCTGTCTCGAAATCGTTCACCAGTTGGACTTTCGCGTGCGGGAACAAACTTTCAACTTCCGCCGTCCTGATCGTCCAATCGCGATTCGTCAATTGGACCGCGCCGCCTTCCTGTGGACCCGCCAGACCGAGACAAACGCGTACGACGCTAAGCCCCATCGGTTCCTCTTGGAGGAACCGGCGGAGCAGCGAGTTGAAATCGGAGAAATCGTCGTTCGCATAAATATGAACCCGCCGCGAACGCGGCATGCCGCTCTCCACTTCCGCAATTGCCAGCCGGCTTCGCGTGCCCCCGATATCGCCGCCCAGTACAAGTTCTCTCATGTCATGGCACCTTCATAGACTGCTATGCTACGCGCGCTTTCCCATCCGCAGCATTATGAGCGCTTCAATTTCAATTCTCTTCGTCACGCCAGAAGTCGCCCCTTGGATAAAAACAGGCGGGCTTGGTGATGTTTCTTCCGCGCTACCGGCCGCATTGGTAGCGCTGAATTGCGAAGTCTTTATTTTGCTACCTGCCTACCGATCGCTGCGGCGCTTATTGAGCGACGCAGAAGAGGCGGCACAGATTCCGGAGCGAGGGGGGCTTCCCGCGACGAAGGTGATGCAAATCGTCCTGCCGTCGGGAGTCCGTCTGCTCCTGCTAGACGCGCCTACCTTTTATGACCGCCCCGGCGGTCCTTATCAGAATGAAGCTGGCAAAGACTGGGCCGACAACGATCTGCGATTCGGCTGTCTCTCGCATGCTGCCGCTTGGATTGCCACGCACGGTTTGCTCGATGGATGGCGGCCGCAGCTATTGCATTGTCATGACTGGCAGGCGGGACTTGCGCCTGCTTATCTGCGGTTCGATTCGCCGCCGAAAACGAAAGTGGCAACCGTTTTTACGATTCATAACCTCGCGTTCCAAGGACTATTCCCTGCATCATCCTTAGCGCGTCTGGGATTGCCGCCCGAAAGCTTCGGCGTCGACGGCTTGGAATATTACGGTCAACTCTCGTTTCTTAAAGGGGCTTTGCAATACGCCGATGCCATTACGACCGTCAGCCCGACGTATGCGAGTGAGATTCAGCAGGCAGAACTGGGCTTTGGCATGAATGGGTTGCTTCACGCGCGACGCGATGTGCTGCACGGAATCACCAACGGTATCGACATAGAAGAATGGAATCCCGCCACGGATCGGCATTTGGCCTCGCCTTATGATAGCGACAGACTCGGGCGTAAAGCCGCGAACAAGGCGGCTTTGCAGAAACGCATGGGATTACCTTTAGACGATGCGATCCCGCTTTTTGCCGCGGTCAGTAGGATGACATCGCAAAAAGGCACGGACTTGATCATGTCCATCGCTCCTCGCTTGCGCTTATTGCCTTCTCAATTAGTCCTGCTCGGTTCGGGCGAGGCCGATTTGGAACAAGGAGCGATGGCATTGGCGGCATCGCATCCAAAATCCGTCGCGGTAAAAATCGGCTTCGACGAAAGCCTTGCACACCTGATCGAAGCGGGCGCCGATTTCTTTCTTATGCCTTCCCGTTTCGAGCCTTGCGGGCTGAATCAGATGTACAGCCAGCGTTATGGTACGCCGCCAATCGCGCGGGCAACCGGCGGACTCGCCGATACGGTCGTCGATGCGACGCCGGAAAACATCGCCTCCGGTCGCGCGAGCGGTTTCCTCTTTGCGAAGCCTGAGGCGGATGACTTATTCAGTGCGGTGCAACGCGCGATACGCGTCTATGACAACCCGGCGAACTGGGCTCGTCTGCGCCAAACGGCCATGCAACGCGATTTCAGTTGGACAGCGAGTGCGCTACGATATCGCGCGCTATTTGCCGAATTGATCGTTTAGGTCCAATACATCAGCCCTAACTCAAGCGGATGCGTCAGCAAGTCATGCGCGGGGAAACAGCGAATCCGATAGTCGAGGCGTCCACACACTTCGGGCTCCAGTTCCAACACAAAACGGTGCTCGCCCTCCGGCGTCAAGGTCCCGTCCGCACTGAAGACATAATGCTTTTGTTGCTTCGGTTCGTTACGAAGTCCACGCGACAATAGCAACTCGAGCATGACATCGGCGGGCGCCAGCCCGTTCAATTGCGCGGCAACTTCGACGAGAACACTTTCGCCATATCGAATGCGACGCGGCGGCGTGTCCAAACGGCGCACATGCACGCCCGGCCAGGCCGCTCGGATTTTGCTTTTCCATTGCGCGACCTGTTTGGCTTTTTCAAAGTTGCTTTCGTTATACCGGCGGCCGTGCTGCGAGGCCGGGAGATAGAAGTTAGCGACGTATTCGTTGACCATTCGGGTGGCGCTATATTGCGGCAGCAAGGTGGCGATTGAATGTTTAGACATCTTGACCCACTCGTGAGAGAAACCCGAAGTGCTGCGGTTGCCGTAATAAAGCGGGATCACTTGGTCCTGCAAAATCTCATACATCGTCTGCGCTTCTTCCCAATCGCGTCGACGTTCGTCCAGACCGGAGGACGCAGGTTTGATGGCCCAACCATTCTTGCCATCGTAACCTTCGCCCCACCATCCATCGGCGACGGAAAGGTTGAGTACGCCGTTAAGGCCTGCCTTCATTCCTGAGGTGCCCGACGCTTCGAGCGGATATACCGGGTTGTTGAGCCACACATCGCAACCGGATACCAAACGGCGGGCAAGGCGCAGGTCGTAACCTTCGACTAGCAAAATATGGCCTTCGAACTCGGGCATGCGCGAAACGCGGGTGATGGCACGGATGAGATCTTGACCCGGCACGTCCGCCGGATGCGCCTTCCCCGCAAAAATGAATAAAACGGGACGCTCGGAATTCGTCACGATATCGCGCAACAAGTCCAAGTTTTGGAACAGCAAAGTCGCCCGTTTGTAGGTCGCAAAGCGTCGACCGAATCCGATCGTCAACACATCCGGTTCATC